>NZ_BORB01000003.1:0-191584 GCF_018332955.1 Lederbergia ruris | reverse complement strand
CAAGGTCTACCGATACAATGATTTGTTCCTTTGTTTTTTTGTTGTTTAATGTAATATTTTTTTCGTAGGAGAAGTGAATGAAATACTTTTTTCCTTTTTTCACTAATGTAGGATTGTTTTCTTTCCAATCTGAAATATTTCTCTTTTTAAAATTCTTATCGTTGATGGTTACATCGATCCAAACCCAATCATTCTTTAAGAAAACTTTTAATTTTACTTGATTGGTAGATGTTTTTTCATACATATTTGTTTTATAAAAAACTGGAAAAGCTTCGTGATCAATAGATAGAGTAGGTGGTTTCTTTTTAAATCTCTTGCCACCCGCAAGAGCGGTTGATTTTTCCTTTACCCAATTTTCCAGATTGGATTTGTAACTACTCACAATACCGAAAGCTTTGGAAATAGCGGATCTTCTAAAATAACTAGGAAACTTATAAAAAGTGGTTGTGAAATCATATTTAGGAGAAGGGTTGCTTTTTGTACGATGTATCAGTTTTTCAACAAGAACCGTTACTTCTTTTGTTGTTAAACCGTTTAAAGAGTCCCACTCTTTATTGATAACATCAACAATAAAAGCTAACGCTCTTCTGTAAATCTCTAGGGTGGGATCAAACGTTTTTGATCCGTGGGAGATTACCTTTGTTGAAATAGTTTTTGTTTGTTTCATCGAGCAACCCTCCTTCCCTTTTTTATGTTATACTCATTATATAATAAATTAGCTGTTGGCTCAATAAGGAGTGCTATAAAATGCAATATAACAGAAATAGACATGCTGTATATAAACTCACTTACCATTTAGTTGTTGCCACAAAATATAGGCACCCTGTCATTAACGAATCCGTAAAAAAGCGCCTTGAAGAAATCGATTGTGATTTGTTTTCTAAGTGGAAATGCGAAATTTTAGAAATAAATGCCGAAAAAGACCATCTTCATATATTATTTGATGCTCCTCCGCAAATTCATTTATCGAATACGGTCAATAGTTTTAAAACCGTGACCTCCAGGTATATACGAAAAGAGTTCGAGGAATATCTTAAACCCTATTATTGGAAACCGTATTTTTGGAGTAAAAGCTACCTTCTGCTTACAACAGGGGGAGCACCGATATCAGTAATAAAGGAATATATCAAAAATCAAGACCGCGAAGGCTAACCCCCACTAAATGCGGCGCATTTTGAAGGGGACTGCACCTTCGATTTTTTGTTCAATGAACCATTCGGAACTCCATGCTCTCAGAATGTCGCTTAAGAATTCCCCTGTCAATTAGACAAGAAGCCCCTTCCATCAAATATTCTCCTGCTTCAAGGCATCGATTATATTTTCCTTTTTCACTTTGGCACTTGAATATAACATCGCAATGCTAACAATTAGGAAAACAGCTATCACTGCGTATAACAAACTTAACCACGGAAGCGTAAAGACATAATCAAAACTATTCATCAATGCCCGATACATGAGATACATAATAACAATACTAATCGGAAGTCCATATAACAATGCCTTGATTCCGTAAAAGATACTTTCATAATTAATCATTTTATTAAAGCCTTTTGGCGTCATTCCCATTGATTTCAGCATCGCAAATTCACGTTTTCTTAGAGAAATACTTGTAGAAATTGTATTTAAGATATTTGCAATAGAAATGAGCGTGATTAAGGTAATAAAGCCATAAGTAAAGACGGACATGAGTAAAATCATTTGTTGATTATCTTGTCTATCTTTATAGTAATTCTCTACATAATGGCGAATATTTTCTATTTCTTCGATCTGCTTCTGAGTATCTATAGGGTCTTTACTTTTTAAATAAAGGGATGGAGAATTTTCCTCTTCTACTAAAACCCCATCACCTAATTGATTCAAAGTAGATTCAGAGACGATTAAAACAACATTAATAATTCCACCGTTGTCGAATACCCCCATTGGTTTCTGATCAGTCAATGCTGCAATTGTGATTTGGTCTAATTTTTCTTCTTTCTCTGTCTCCCAATCTTCAGTGTTCAGACTTAGTTTGTCCCCAACTTTTGCGTGTATGTTTTTTGTTTCCACATACCTCCCCGCTTCTTCATCCTCATATTGAATGGTATTGATTGCAATCGCTGATAAACTATTTTGGAGTTGTTCATAATTCGCTCCAACTTGATCAGCATAAGACTTTAGGCTTTCGTCATTCAGAGCGTAAAGGTTGATATAATATTGATATTTACCATCCTTAAACTGTTCTTTAAAGTCGGCCGTTGTCTGCAACTGGTCTCCTGCCATATCTTTGTCTACCCAAGAGGTGATACTTTTGCCAGGCACATCCTTTATAATGTTATACTCTGTCACATCATCCATTGATACAATCGATTGAACAAACTGGTCATCTCCCTCATGCCCTAATTCGATATAGATATCATAATCGGCACCACCTACTTGGGAAAGTTCAAGGGATTTCTTCAGATTATCTGTGAAGAAGGAGACAGAAAGAAATAGAATAATACTTATCACTAGGGAAAAAACAGTTGCTTGATATCTACGCTTATTTCTTTTTAAATTCTTTAAGCCGATTTCCGCCTCCATTCCGAACATTTTCCGAACAAGCTTGGAGGTTTTTACCGCTTTTCTCGTTAATTTCAAATCCTTTGTTTGGCGAATCGCATCAATCGCGGAAATGCGCGAGGCTCTTTTTGCTGGAATAAAGGTTGAAATGAATATCGTTAAAATGGAAACGAGTACAACAACCAGGATCGATCCAAATGTCACCGTTACCTCTAGTTTCTCACTTATGCCGAGAGCCCCTTCGATCATCTTATTGATGAACATAAAAGTAATCCCCATTCCGACAAGGCCGGCAATAATCCCAATAGGAATACTAGTAAGGCCAATTACCGCTCCTTCAAAAAAGACGGAATTTCTTTTTTGCGTTCTTGTGGCTCCAACACTTGAGAGCATACCCAAATGTCTCGAACGCTCGGCTACAGAAATAGCAAAAGCGTTATAAATCAAAGAAACAGAGCCAACAATAATGATTGTCATAATGATCGCTGATAAAGTATAAAGTGTTGTCCGCATGCCCCCGTTTTTTATTATCCCGGAATAATTCAATAAGTCATAATTGAATTCGTATTGTTGATCTTCAATTTTATTGGCTTTAGCGAACTTCTCTGTATCAGCAAAAAGAGAACCTTTTAGCTTTTTTAATACAACTGATGTATTAACTTCCTTCATTTTTTCTTGATCAAGATAGGAAAGAATTGTATAGCCAGGTGCCCAGGGTTGTTCCCAAGTTGGCCGTTTGATCGTCCCGACAACTGTATATTCTTCCGTCTTTAAATCTACTAATTTTTCCTCACTCTTACCATTTTGATCAGTCATATAAGAGAAGGATTGATCCAATGGTTCATTGATTTCTTCATCAAGGGCATGGCGCTTTCCAACATCAAGCTTTAAGACATCACCGATTTTATAGTCTACGCCAGCCCCTTTCTTAATCTCATCTGAAATCACTACTTCATTTGCCTTTTGTGGATAACGCCCTGAACTCAATTCAATCGGGAATTGTGCAAAACCTTTTTCATTATATTCTTTTATAAACAGATAGGGCTTGTACGGATCCTTACCACCTTCCAAAGTGGCATAGCCACGATCTTTCGATAAAATGACTTCTTTTGTATTAGGATCTTTTTGCACGGCTTCAAGCTGTTTTTCGTTCAAATCGTGATAAAGAACATGCCAATTCCCTCCCTCCGCAATCGTTTGTCTTTTCAGCAAATCCATAAAGGAAACGCCGATCGTAGCAACAGCGGTTAACATCGCGACCGAAATAATGACACCAATAATCGTGACAAGTGTTCGCCTTTTATTTTGTTTTAAATGTCTGATTGTCAATTTGTTGACAATATTCATGGACGAACCACCTCATCTTTGGTGATGTGACCATCCTCAATGGCAATCACTCGATCCGCTTGCAGGGCAATCCGCTCATCATGTGTAATCACAATCAATGTCTGGTTGTACGTTTTATTAAACATTTTTAAAAGGTCAATGATTTCACTACTATTCTTGCTATCTAGATTCCCTGTGGGCTCGTCCGCCAGCATTAAGGCTGGGTTACATATTAACGCTCTCCCAATCGAAACCCTTTGTTGTTGGCCGCCGGAAAGCTGATTCGGTAAGTGATTTAGCCGTTCTTCCAATCCAAGGCTCCTGACAATATCATTGAATTGTTTTTTATCCACCTTATGACCGTCCAGTAAAAGGGGTAAAGTAATATTCTCTTCAACAGTAAGCACCGGGATTAAATTATAAAACTGATAAATAAGTCCGATTTGCCGGCGCCTAAAAATCGCCAATTGTGTTTCATTCAAATCATAAATATCCGTGTTGTCGACAAAAACCTTTCCACTTGATGGTCGGTCCACACCGCCAAGCAGATGCAAAAGTGTCGATTTCCCAGAACCAGATGGCCCAATAATCGCCACGAACTCACCCTTGTTAATGGACAAGGAAACATCGTCTAACGCCTTAACGGCGGTCTCCCCTTTTCCATACATTTTAGATAGATGCTCAATTCTTAAAATTTCCATCGTAAAACCTCCATCGTTTTAACTGTTATCATTAGTCTATCTATCTAAAATGACTTTCAGGTGACTATTAAGTGACAAATTCGTCACTTTAAGAAGATAAGTTTATAGGGTTTGCATTGTAAAATTTGGCGTTGCCATAAATCAGGTGCTTATTTATCCATTATGGGTTTCTTTGCTTCTTTATGGGTTTCTGCTGAACCTTATGGGTTTCTCCGATCCTTTATGGGTTTCCTTCACATTTCCTGATTCGGCAAAAATCATATTATATAACCTGTTTGTACATTTTTATATGAAATTTTGTGCCTTTACCTACTTCACTCTGTACATCAATGGAACCGCTTTGGCTTGTGATGATGCCGTGGGCCATGGCGAGTCCAATCCCAACACTCTCTTCACTTCCGGTTTTTCCTTTGTAAAAGCGTTTAAAAATATAAGGCAGATCTTCCTTCAAAATGCCTTTCCCGTTATCTGCAATCACGATTTCCGTAAAAAGGGCATTTTCTCCAAAGGTAATCGTGATGGCCCCGCCAATCCTCGTATGTTCTACACAGTTTTTCAGAATGTTGATTAACGCCTCCACTGTCCAATTCAGATCGCCTTTAAAAGATACTTGTGGGTCACCAGTGACGGAAACGGTTTGCGCTTTAATATCCATAGGAATCAGAACAGGCTTTAGAGACTTTTGAATCAATTCCTTTACATTGACCTGGTCTTTCTTAAAAATCACCGTACCAGCATCAATTTTCGATAATTTCAATAAAGAGGACACAAGCCATTCAATTCGCTCTAGTTGGACTTGAATATTGTGAACAAATTCTTTTCGTTTTTCAAAAGGCAAGTCATCATCACTTAATAAATCCGCCATCACGGTCATAGAAGTGATGGGGGTTTTCAGTTGATGAGAAATATCCGAAATGGCATTCGTCAACCGAATTTTATCCTCTTGTAAAAGAGCCCTCTGTTCCGATAACATTAAGGTCACTTTATAAATTTCGCTTTTTAAAATACTTAACTCGCCTTCACGATTATCACGAACATCGAGAGAATAATCTCCTGCGCGAATTTTTCGTAAATACTCGGACAATTTTTCGATCTCACGATATCGCCAGCGAGTCATAATAAAGCTGCATCCCAACAATAAAAGGACTGTCATAAAGATCGTGATCACTGCGGCGGGAGAAATAAAACTCCCGATTACAACCGCGATGATACTAATACATCCCATCCCCCAGATGAAAATTTGAATTTCACGATTACGAAACATCTTTAATCCCCAACCTTGTATCCTAAACCACGAATGGTTTTAATCATTTTTGGTTTTTGCGGATCATCTTCTAATTTTTCACGCAGTCTTTTGATATAAACTGTTAATGTATTATCATTCACAAAATCCCCAGCCACATCCCATATTTGCTCTAGGAGCTGATTGCGCGATAGAACTTGGCCAATATGATTGGCGAAGATTAATAACAGCCGGTATTCCAGCGCGGTCAAAACTATTTCCTCACCATTTTTATATACCTTTCCTTCTAGAAGATGAATGCGGATATTCTCAATGTCAATGAATGAAGTTGACTTCGGCTGCTTTTGATATCGGCGTAATACAGATTTAATCCGCGAGAGTAATTCGCGAATCCGAAATGGCTTTGTGATATAGTCATCCGCCCCCATATCTAGTCCCATCACGACATTCACTTCGTCGTCAATCGCGGTTAAAAAAATAACAGGGAGATCCGCATCCTGCTTCGCCAACTCGCATAATTCATAACCACTTCCATCTGGCAAAGATAAATCGAATAGACATAAATCAAATTCATGTCGTTTTTCAGTTAAGAGCTTTTTTGCTGATGTAGCATCATAGCATAGCTTCGTTGAAAATTGCTCCTGCTTGAGTGAGTATTCTAATCCTGATGCAATTGTTTTATCATCTTCTACAATTAAAATATTCATATATTCACCAGTCCTGTCCCACTTCATTATTTATGAAAATATTCACTTTCTCCTAGTGCAAATAAATCGTTTCATATTATAATAAAGAGTAGAATACAATATTAAAAAATCGGTGTGTGCCATGTCAAAGTAATATGGCCTCACCCTATAGTCAAAAAGAGGGGAAAAATTGAATAGAAGAATTCTTAGTAAACAAATAAAAGGTTGGATCCGAGAAATAATGGAGACAGTCCAATTACCTATGCCTATTAAACAACGATCTACAGGGGTCAATATGAGTTATAACTTCTTAGACAATCTTATTTCCTTTAACCCGACACGTTTAATCCACTCTCATAAAGAAATGTGTCAATCAATTCCTTTTAGAAGTTTTGTTCAAACCTTGACACTTCATGAATTAGGACATTCTCTTGACCGTGATGCTCTCTTTGCCTCTATCCCAAAATCCTATCATATTTATCAAATAAAAAAAGCCCATCCTTACTCAGAAAGAAGGAAAAATATGGAGCTTTTTCAATGGGATCTTGAAGAGCATGAAATGAACTACGTTTTTGAAGAAACAGCCTGGCTTAACGCTCGCACACTTAATCAAATCTATCAAATTGTAGATTGGCCGATAATGGAAGAAGTAGAATGGAACAGCTTACTAACCTATACAGCACAGTATAATCGTGATTTGTTAATCTATCATAAACTGAAAGTGGCTATAGTAGAGCCAATCGCTATTTAAAAACTTCTTTTGCAAGCTGATTTTCGCTTCGATTTCTTCTATCGCTTGTTTTTTATGATGAGAAGGAAGCTTGCCCCTTTCAGTATAAAAAGAAGATGTCTCATCGGTCAAATTCACGATGATGGACATCTTCCCTTTACTCTGATTCAAATCCGAAGATCATTCAATTAACTTCCTTATTGCTTTTGCTACGCCATCCTCTGAATTTGTATCTGTTATATATCGACAAACCTCTTTAATCGCTTGTTCAGCATTTCCCATTGCAAAGGAATGTCCAACTATTTCAAACATGGAGAGATCATTATAATTATCCCCGATCGCCATTGTATCTTGAAGGGAGATTCCTAATTTTTCCGTCCATTTTTTCAAAGCTATTCCTTTTTGTGCTTCGCTATGACCCACTTCTATATTATGGCGTCCAGAAGAAGTAACATGAATGCCTTCAATTTCTTTCAATCGCTCGCTTACTGTTAATAATAAATCCTCATCCATAGAAAAGGCGAGGAATTTGTAAATATGACAATTCTTAGCTAGAAAGATTTCTTGATATTGATCGACAACCCGAAGAGAACTATGTGTAAATCGCCTTTTCACTGAATCACGGATTTTATCCACATCCTCTGAGGGGTCGGCTGTATGATAAATATCTACAAGGGATTGGATCCCTAACTCTTCATCAGCTGTAAAAGTCCCTTCAGGTGTGTACAATTCGAAATACATGCCCACTTCGTCAAATACTTTGGCTACTTTTTCAGCCGTTTCTCCATCCATCCCAATAGAATAAAGGATATCCCCTTTACTTGAGCGAATTTCCGCCCCATTCACACAAATAGCCGCACAATCAATTTCTTCTTTATCTAATACATAGCGCGCTTCTTCCCAAGATCGTCCTGTAGCTACTAAAAATTCGATGCCCTTTTCTTTCGCTAATTGGATCGCCCGCTTATTTTCCGCACTAATCAACCCTTGTGAATTTAATAATGTCCCATCCATATCTGATGCAATACATTTTACCATGTTTCAAGCTCCTTTAATCCTCTTATCAAATAATCATAGCGAATCTAAAGCAGCAATGCAAAAATCCAAAATATCTTCCATCATCTACTTTATCATTCCTTTACAAGTAATTTCTTCTTTTCATTATATTGCCAGTATGATTATGTGGATTTATTAATAAATATACATTAGAATAGAGAAGTAAATTTATAGATATGAAAGGTGAACGTTTTGAACAAGAAGACTTTTTCGTTAGGCAATTTTCTATTATTTTTAATTCCATCTTTAATTGGGATTTTTCTATTTATGATTCCTATTCCTTCTTCTGAAGGGGTAACCATTCCAATTGCGGTTTTATCTGATCTTATTCAGGATTTAATCGGGCCAGTTATTCCAGCTATTATGGTTTGGATTCTTTTATTCTCCTTAATTGGCACAATCATCGCAAAAACAATAAAACCAGCTTTTATAAAAAACTCCCCCTTCTTTACTAATTTATTTGACGTCCATCCTATCTGGGTGGTCGCTAGAATACTCGCTTTTATTTTTGCTGTTATGGTCTATTTTAAGATTGGGCCTGAGGCAGTATGGTCTAAGAGTACTGGAGCCAATTTGCTATATAATTTATTGCCGGTTCTTTTTGGGGTATTTCTTTTTGCTGGCTTATTATTACCTCTTTTATTGAACTTTGGTTTGTTAGAGTTATTTGGGGCTTTAATGACGAAGGTTATGCGACCGATTTTTAAATTACCTGGTCGTTCTTCCATTGATGCTTTAGCCTCGTGGCTAGGAGATGGTACAATTGGCGTGTTGTTGACTAGCAGACAATACGAAGAAGGTCATTATACAAAACGAGAAGCAGCGATTATTGGGACAACTTTCTCCGTTGTTTCGATCACGTTTAGTATTGTCGTCTTAAAACAAGTCGGATTAATGAACTATTTTGCTCCTTATTATTTTGCGATTACTTTGTCAGGTGTTGTTGCTGCGATTATTTTGCCACGCATCTGGCCGCTCTCCAAGAAAGAAAATACGTATGCAAATGGGAAAGAACAAGATGATACGTCCGAACTTATCCCTGATGGATACAGTCGACTGGGCTATGGTTTGGAACAAGCGCAAATACAAGCGAAAAAAAGTAGCAGTGTGAAAGGATTTCTTTCAGATGGATGTAAAAACATTATCGATATGTGGTTGGGTGTGACGCCTGTCGTTATGGCGCTCGGCACCTTAGCTCTTATCATTGCAGAATATACGCCGATTTTTCAATGGCTGGGGTTACCATTTATTCCTATATTACAAGTCCTAGGTATTCCCGAAGCGCAGGCGGCTTCCCAGACTTTTGTAGTCGGTTTTGCCGATATGTTTTTGCCAACTATTTTAGCTGACGGAATTGAGTCTGACATGACTCGTTTTGTCATTGCGGGCGTTTCCGTTACACAGCTCATTTATATGTCTGAAGTGGGCGGTCTGTTAATCGGTTCAAAAATCCCTGTTAATATGAAGGATTTAATCGTGCTCTTCCTTCTCAGGACGATTATTACCTTGCCGATCATCGCCGGCATTGCCCATATTATTTTTTAAATAAGAAAAGCGAAGGAGCCGATGTTGACTTATCGTAGGAAGGCACCGAAAGTTTGCTAGTCGCTGGGCGCTGGAGCTGGATCCAATATTAGCCCAAATTTATACTTTATTATTCTTTAAAAAAAGCTGGACCTATGAAATACTCATGGGTTCAGCTTCTTTTTGTATTGTTACTCTGTCTTTTGAGCTTTCTGAAGATAAGCGCGAATCATGAAATAGCTAATGTCTTCAGGTAATAATTCCTTTATCGGGGTTAATCTCGTTGTCTCGGCCTCATTTACCGCCTTTGCAATCAGTGGCTCAAATTCATGTGGAAGGAATTGATCCCATTGAACGGTCAGACCTTCTTGATCACATTTTACAATATGACTTTCTACGGTTCTTGTAGAAAGACCGCGTTTCGCCGCGATCTCCGGAATGTCCATCCCCTCTAGCAATAATTGGTATGTTATCTGATGGCTCGGTTCTTTTGAGCCTTGGGAAATGACCTCTTTTTCCATTGGGGGTGGAGAAAAGGCTTTTCTTTCGATCCCCTTTTCTTCACAATATTGTTGTATGGCCTGAAGAAATCTCTCCCCATAGGCCTCTAATTTTCGTTCCCCTACCCCTTTGATTTGCATAAATTCTTGATCATTTAATGGTAACCGCCCACTCATTTCTTTTAATGAAACATCAGAGAAGATAATATAGGGAGGAACCTTTTCTTCTTCTGCAATTTCCCTTCTTAATTGGCGCAGACGTTCAAACAGCTCATCATCTTCTACAATTCTAGAGATTTGTACTTTTTCTTTACGTAAAACAGGTTCTTTCCCCTTAAGAATATCGCCAGCTCTTTCCGTTAACATCAGGATGGGATAGGTACCATCTGTGGGTTTTAAATAGCCTTCTGCAGTTAAAAAGTCAATAAACTCATTGACCTCTTTTTGTGATTTTTCCTTCATAATCCCATAGGTTGATAGGTTCTGAAAGCCAAAGTTTTTCACCTTTTGACTAGCTGATCCTGTTAACACTTGGGCAACCATTGTTTTCCCAAATCGTTCCTTCATTCTACGAATACAGGAAAGTACCATCTGGGCATCCCTTGTTACATCAATTTGTTCACGTTCATCTGTGCAATTGCCGCATTTTCCACATTCGGGTGGGTCTTCCTCTCCAAAATAATGAAGAATGTATTGTTGCAGGCAAGATTCCGTATGTCCATAAGCGACCATTTTTCGCAATTTGCCGTATTCATTTTCTCTTCTCTGTTCATCCATATCGGATTGCTCAATTAAAAAGGATTGAATATGGGTATCTTGGGGAGCAAACAAGAGAATGCAATCACTTTCTTCCCCATCTCGGCCCGCGCGCCCAGCCTCTTGATAATACGATTCCATATTTCGCGGAATATGGTAATGAACGACAAAGCGGACATTTGATTTATTAATCCCCATCCCAAAAGCATTTGTCGCAACCATCACCGTTACATCATCATATAAAAATCGTTCTTGCTCTTCGTTTCGTTTTTTTTCTGATAAACCTGCATGGTATCTGCCTACTAGTACCCCTCTTTTATCCAATAATTGATAAAGCCTGTCTACCTCTTTTCTTGTGGCCGCATAAATAATACCGGATTGTCCTTGATTTTTCTCCAGATAATCCATTAAAAAGCGATCACGATCCTGCCCTTTCACGACTTGAAAATGAAGATTTTCCCGTTCAAAGCCTGTCATGACAACATTTTCATCTTCAATATGAAGAAGCTCACAAATATCTTGCTGAACTTGTGGGGTGGCAGTTGCGGTTAAAGCAAGGACTACCGGTTTAGGTTGAATATCATTAATCAAACGTTTGATTAGTAAATAGCTAGGGCGAAAGTCATGTCCCCATTGGGAAATGCAATGCGCTTCATCAATAGCTAAGCAAGAAATATGAATGCTGTCCATGATTTTTCTAAAAGAAGCAACTTCTAATCGTTCAGGTGCAATATAGACAAGTTTATACTCACCGTTATAAACATCGGCAAGCCGTTGCTGGATTTCATCATTAGAAACACCGCTATTAATATAGGTTGAAGGAATACCGGCCTTCTCTAGGGCATCAACCTGATCTTTCATTAATGATATTAGCGGGGAAATCACAATGGTCACACCCGGTAACATCATTGCCGGAATTTGATAACAGATGGATTTTCCCCCACCTGTTGGCATAATCGCAAGTGTATCCTTTCCCGTTAAAACCTTTTGAATGATTTCCTCCTGCCCTTTTCGAAATTGATTATATCCGAAATGGGTTTGAAGCAATTGTTTTCCTTTGGTCAACAATGAACGACCCTCCAATTAAATAGATAAGGATAGTATACCAAAAATAAGCCTTCCTTTTCAGTTTAAGGATCGGCATTGCGGGGAATATAGGAATTGACTTTTATGTGGACTTTTATTGGAAGAATAAAGTTTAGGTTGATCTTTGCTCAGATCTTCACTCTTTTTTTAGCACAGTTTTTAGGGTGTAGACGGAAATGATCAGGGCAATAATGGATATCGATAAAGCGAGCCATAACATACACATAACCTCTTTTCTTGTAAATTTAGAATAATTATTATATACTAAGAGTAGAATATGGGTAAGGAATAGAGAGGGGAAACCCCCTCAAAAATCCTTAGATGTGTTTTGAGACTTTCGCTTTGCCGAGCGAGGGTCTTTTTCCTTTCTTCGGCTGTTTATAATTGCGACAGTTAAATTAATAACAGCAACAATTAGATTCACAACAGACGTTAGGGAAATTAGCACATCCTCCATACCTACTCACCCCCTTTCATCAGGGGATATATAGTATAGCCAGTCCGACAATGTTCGTCAATGAGTGACTGGAAGCGCATTCCAACTTAAAATGCCTGGTTTCTCCTATTGGCTAGGGAAACCGGGCACTTGATTTATCTTTGCTCTCCTTCTGTTTGCTGAGCATTGAATGTCCAAGTCAGATTAATAGAATCCCCTTGGAATTGGTTTTGATCTTTTCCATTATCGACAAAGTTAAATTTCACGACAAGATCATCGGTATCGCCAACGGGCAAGCCCTTTTCACCCAACAATGGGTAAAAGATATGTTCATTCACGGCTTCCGGTTTCATATTTTTCAATTCAGCTAAAGTTGTTTCATAGATGACTTCGTCAAGCTTGTCTGCATTATACAAAAACTCGACCTGGATATGTTCGCCAAAGTCTTCCGTATTATCCCCGTTGGCATCGTTCACCGTATAATCTGTTTCTAGCAAGACTTTTCCAATATCAAGGGTACCGTTATTTTGCAGTTCAAAGTCACGGATAAAAGAATCTCCTGGCTTCATCGTGTCTACATTAATAATCTCTGTAGGGGCAACCGCAAGATCCAAGGTTCCTGCCGCAAACGTGTTATTCGTTTCAACACTGTCACTAAAATAAGCATAGGTACCTCCCGCTAATAATGTAACCCCAAGTACCGCTGACATTAGCCCCATACTTAATTGCTTTTTGATATCCATCTCCATTTTCCTCCCTATGTTTAATTTATGTTAACATCTCCTATTCATATAGAGATGTGACCACCACTTTTAATCATTTTGTAAATGAATATTTGAATAAACAGCGATTTTCTCACTGAATATTTACTGCCATTTTTCCATCAACCGTTTAGCATTGGTCTCAAGAAGATGATGGGCATTCTCTGATATTTGCCTTTTTTCTTTATATTGATCGAGTAAAGGCTTGAAGCTAGTCATATGCTTGACCACTTTATCGGCCTTCTCTTGCTCTTCAAAATGAGATACTGCTGTTAAATGAATCTTTAGGGCATGAGGAACTCGATCATCCGCAAATTCCCCTTCCTCTGCCAATTGCTCAACCAAACTTTTCATACTGTCGGCACTAACCTCAGGATCCAGTTCATGGTCCGACCTAACGATAAGCTGGGGCTTGTTCTCATCGCTTTCCCTCGATGTAAAGGAAACATCGTTCTTTTGTGTATTAGGCCCCGGATTCATGACAAGGAAGGAAATAATACTATCTAATTCGTTTGCTTTAAAATACTCTGTTAAATCAAATTCATACCATTCCCCTTGTTTCGTCACAACGGTACTTGATAATAGATCTGATCCGTCAGGTGCGTTATTCCATGTGATGGCGGACTCATCCCAATGATGGTCTGTTTCATAGATGTTGATCGTCCTTTCTGGATCACTGTTCACACCCTTCGCATATAGCCTGAGTACGACAGATTCAACCTTATCACGATCGATCTGGCCCACATCGAATTTCAAGTATGACTTACGTCCATAACCAGATATATCACTTTTGACAACTAATGAAGGGTCACCTCCAAAGTTTTTATTAGCGGAACCTCCACTTTGGACATAGGCATCTGCAATCGGGATATAAAACCCTTCCATATTCTCAACCAATACCGTTATTTCTGTTTTTACTTTGGCATCCCTTACACTTTCTGCCGTTATTGTCGCTGTTCCTTCTGAGACAGCTGCTATATAACCATTGTCAGTTACCGTAGCGACGGAAGGATTGCTGCTTGACCATTTGATTTCTTTCATCCAAGTATTCTCTGGCAACACTTTTGCGTTAACAGCAACACCAAAATTTGTTGAGTTGAGATGTATTTCATCTTGATCAAGAACAATTTCAGTAGGTAAAATTTCCTCTGGAAGCTCGCCTGCTTTTTCATCAATTTTGAGTTTCAACGTATGTGTCTTCCCTTTTGAGCCAGATACATCAATGTCAATTTCTGTATACGTTTCTTTTTCTGATACTTTGATCGTATCGTCTTGACTAATAACTTGTAAGCTGATTTTCCCAAGGTCAAGTTTGATTTTATCTTGGGTTTGTGTTGGGTCAGATACCGATAATGTTAATTCGTCGCCCTTTTCTTGTACCATGACAGAGGACGGCCCATACGAACGAATCATACCCACTTTATGTGGTAAGGTTTCGAAAAAGTTTGCAGCCAAAATACCAAGATTACGTTCTTTCACGACGTGAGCGTTTACACTGTTTTCAAGAATTTCGATATCCGGATTCTGCGCATATTGCTCTGTTTCCTCGGTGGTTTTCCCGGAAGTAAGACATACTCGTAATCTGCTTCTTTAGGATTCACCCCATGATCAAATGCTAGGCTTAGATAATGTCTTGTTATCGGATCACTGGAACCATCAACATTAATATCGGACCAAGAACCTGTTCTCGATTCACGCAAAGCGGAAACCGGGGAATTTTCTGGGAAGAAATAACCAATGTCTGATTTAGCGACATTCCCTTGTAAATGGGCCCATTTGACTTGATCCAATGATTCCTTCCATCCTGTGTCATTTGACTGTGTTTCCCCATCAACAATCAAACGATTATCCCCATTATGATTTAACTGCCGATTTTCAATAATGGTTTCTGCCTTTCGATCATCGTTACCCGTAATTCCTGAACCTACTGCAACGATCTCATCATCAAACATAAACCAGGATTTTTTACCTGTTAGTGTGCTGTTTTCAAGATCAAATTCCATTCCTGCGGCTCCATATAATCCATCCATGGTTGAACCGCCCACCCACGTCTTTGAGCTAAAATAAGGTGACCATGATTCAAGTGGACTTCCCTTTGCTCCATCTGTCGTTGTTCCGGCGAGACGGAACATGTCAACTGTCGGCCAATAATCATGACTGTATTGCTTAAGGTCACCATTATATAAGTAGGTCATTCCGTAACCCGTGTGCCAACCTTTCGTATTTTCTGCCCCACTGTGTGTTCCCATTTCCATACTGGAGATCCGTTTGGATGACATACTAATCCCAAGCGCGAATTCCGGTCGGTGATGAACAACTCGATCCATTGCCGCGAATACCTGCTTCTTAGTCATATCACCACTCGGTTCGATACTGCTATCGTTCATTAGATTTTTAGCAAGAATGACATCATAAATATTAAGGCCTGCAAAATAGTCATCAAAGGTTGTATCTGACTGAATCCATTCTTTCACCATGCTTTTTATTTCCACGGCTTGCTCTGGTGGAAGGCCTTCCGTCAAACGTAGAAGACTGAGCGTAATCGTTCTTCCTGTCGTATGATCGCTAGAATTTTGCCTGGAAATGGCTCGTCCCCTCACCATATCCATCATCGCTCCTTTATACATTAAAGGTGCAAATGAATCCTTTGCCCAATGATAGACATTTTTAACATTCGGATCGGTTACTTCCCATGGTGTTTCCTGTAAAAGGGATAATAGATTAGAAAGCCCATCTACTAATACGGAACCATAGCTTCCTGTGTAAGGGACATGATCATGTTGAATGAAGGAACTATCTTGATAAAATCCATCACCGCTTGTTGTATACTTGAATTCCCGACTTAGCGCATCTCGTGCTTCCGCGATTTTATTCCCATTTTTTCCAACAATCCCTCTAACACTCACAATCAGTGCTTTATCCGTCCGATTCGCCCCTGTTTCAATCACTCCTGGAAAACGAACCCGATCCGTGGAATTCGGTACAAAATTGTCAATCGCCTTGATATAATCCGCCATTTGCGATTCAGTCAGATCGTCATACATCAAAACCAACAAATCTTTCAGTGCTGCTGGAGCGCCAATCTCCCAATTCCACCAGTTTCCATATTGAGGCTGGTTTTCGTTGTAGCGGTTCGCGTACATCCAATCCAACCCATTGATAATATCCTCACGCAGTTCCTCATTTTGATATAATTTAGAACCTTTCATAACATAGGCATAGGCCATATCTCTTAAGCGATAATAATTGGTTGAGATATCGTCTGAATTACTAGTACTAGTTAAATCGCCCCAGAGATGACCACGATCTTTGGAACGGTCCAATGTATCCCAATAACCTGTTTGCTGATCGTTTGTCACTTTGGAAGCTAAATTTTCAACATACGCAGCGATATGTGGATCATTGGGGTTATATTGATCATTCCCGGTTAAACGATTAAACCATTTCCCCCGCATCTTCTCATAGCTCTGCAACTCTAACTCTTCCCCTCCTGCGGCCTGGATTTTACCCATTGGTAAGAACATACTTACGATCAACCCTACAGTCAGAACAAAGAAAAAGGCTTTTTTCAAATTAGGCACCCCTTATTCCTATTTAAAATGGAGCCCCCCCTGCGATAGAACTAGTTTGTTATCACAGGGTTCCATTTTAAAACCTTATTTCCACTTTTTGATTAAAGATTCGGAGTTGGACTTTAAAAGATTGTACGCATGGTCAGAAAGCAATTTATTTTCCTTCTGATTATCTAGTAATTGTTTAAAGCCTTCCATATGCTTTACTACTTTTTTACCTTTCTCTTGTTCTTCAAAATGATTCACAGCTGTTAAATGTAGTTTCAAAGAGTGGGGAGCATCGGCATTTGGAAACTCTTCGGATTGCTCTAATTGCTCCACTAGCTCTTTTATACTTTTAGCGCTCACTACGGGATCAGGTTCTTGATCCAATTTGACTACCAGCTCAGGGCTATTTCCCTCTCCTTCCCTTGATGTAAAAGCAACATCATTCTTCTGGGAATGTGGCCCAGGATTCATAATAAGAAAGGAAATGGATTCCTCTAATTCATTCGACTTAAAGTACTCTGTCAAATCAAATTCATACCATTCTCCTTCTTTCGTAACGATGGTACTAGCTAATAGTTCTGAGCCTTCAGGTGCGTTATTCCACGTAATGGTTGACTCATTCCATTGATCGTCCGTAACATAAACGTCTATTGTTCTCTCTGGTTCACTATTGACAGATTCTGCATAGAGCCTTAGTACAACAGATTCAACATGATCATGATCGATCTGACTTGTGTTGAATTTCAGATATGATCTCCGTGCAAATCCGGGTATATCACTTTTGACCGATAACAAAGGATCGCTACCAAAATTGGTATTAGCTGATCCCCCATCTTTGACATACGCATCAGCAATCGGGATGTTAAGCCCTTCCATATCTTCAACTGTCACTGTTATTTCAGCACTTACATTAGGGTCTCTTACACTTTTCGCCGTTATGACCGCAGTTCCCTCTGATATAGCTGAAACATATCCATTGTTGTTTACTGTTGCAACGGTTGAATCACTGCTTGACCATTTGATATCTTTCACAGCATTATCTGGCAATACTTTTGCTTCAACTCTTGCTCCTAAATGAGTCCGATTAAGGTGCAAATCATCGAGATCAAGAATGATTTCAGAAGGTGCAACCTCTCCCGGATTCCAAGTTCTCAATGTCCAGATGTCGACCTCTGGTTCAGGTAAATTCATTTCCTCTACTCTTTGCTCCGCAACATCAGAATGGCCAATTACCCATCTATCGAAGAACTCAAGAAGATTGTGACCAGAATATTTCGATGCCGCCACAACAAATTCATCAATTTTTTCTTGATTCGTATTTGGTAATTGATCGTCGGCCATTTCGCGGTAATGAGTGTGTAAATCTGTAAATAGATCCCACCCAAATGCAAGCTGAAGCTGGCTAAATAAAACGAGTTGTTCATAATGTCCATTATCGCCGTATTTCTTATCGGGATTTTCACTATTTAAATAATCAAAAGCGCGTTCGAAATAGTCCTTTCCGTCCGTTTTAGTCAGCAGCTCAGACGGGTTTCCGAATTGTTCCTGTATATATAATGAATAGACATTGGTAAGAACTTCATTGGCATCTCCAAACAGCCAAGGTCTTTGCTCATATTCATGACCTAACTCATGCCAGAATCCCCAAGCTTTAGTTGTAAGATAGTCAACATCGACCAATTGTTCTGCAAGATTGTCTGTTAACATAATCGGATAGCCCGCATGCATGGCTCCACCTTTAATTTGTCGATCTGTTACATAATAATAAGGAAGTTGATGGGCCTTATTCGGCATCGCTTTATCGGGAGATAGTCCAGCTAACTCATCATAATGTAAAACAATTGAATCCCATGTATTCATTAATTCTTCAGGATTTGCCAACTCCTTTATCACTTTCGAAGGAACTACGAGGTTAATCCGATCCGATTTTAATTCCGCAAATGGTGTAGACGGAGCCTTTCGCATCTGGTCCCATTCTTCCTTCGTTGTTTTCCCTAATTCATAATAAGGGGCTTGGACAGCACCGCTTATTTTCACCTTTACTTGTGTATCTTCTTTCGGCTTCATCGGGATCAGATAGATCATACCACCGTATGGACTACTGACCCGGTTAATACCTGGATCAAGTTTTTTATGATGGACAACGAGTGGTACTCGCTTCCATTCGCCCAGTCCTCGTAGATCATCATCATGAGAGCCAATTTGAACGGTTAAATTTTCCGTTCCCTCTGGAACTTCGACCTCAACAACTTCCCCTGGAGTCGCATACAATCCCGTGCTTATCCAGTTTTTACTCGGTAAAGCTCGAGTGTACATTGTGTCCGGAAAATCAAAGTCAACCTCGATCTCTTTTCCATTAACGACTTTCGCATCTTCCGAAACTACGCCTGGAAAATCATCCGCGTAAATTGACTTCGCATTTCCCTCATCAAGTGTAAAATGACTAAATTGAAAATTGTACAAAGCACTTTTGTAAGGGCTCTCTTGTCTTTTCATTGGAAATGATGCCGGTTCCAATGCTTCTGATTCTTGAGTTGCCCACGAATATAAGTCAGATTCAGAGGACAAGCTTTCTAATGCTTCAATCACCACATCTGACAATAATTTCTGCTTCCGATTATCATCTGCATCAGCATCCCCTATTTCGATATCATCAAGCGTGATGCTGCCATTTTCTAATTCCTTAGCTTCATGAAGCCGATTAAGCAAATGCTGGTTGTAAGCATCCTTCTCTGTCATGGTTGTAGGCGTGCTATAAGCAGATACTCCTGAATTCAATAAAGACAAGCCGACTTGATTAAGAAACTTTTGAACAGCAAAATGTTCGCTTAATCTTGCTCCCCTGTAATTACCGATGAGTAATCTTCTTTCAAGTGGCGTATCTCGTGTGATCCCTACTAAAGAGCCGCCATTTTCGATTACTACCGCTGTTCCACCATTTTTGATGTATTGATTTAGAGAAGGAATATCCTCTTCTGCCATCGATCCATCAATAATGGCTACCGTCTCATTCTGAGGATCCAAATTTGCAGCCGCCCAACTATCTACTTTTGTCACCTCAATCGGAAGAGAAGGATTAACTGAAAAACCAGGAACTGTTGTCACCAACCTAATTTTCTTATCCTTAGATTGAAGTGCTTCCTCATAGCGATTTGTGTAATCTTTTCCAACTCCATTGTTTGAGTTGCATTCATCCGTTAACCACAAAAGAATATTTCGGGCGAAAATTCCTTTTTCATTTTCATGGGGTTGAGAAAGATCAAGGTATTGGCCACTTCCGGCAACCACTACACGACCTTTACCGTAATGAGCAGCCGCTACCGCTGAAATGGCCTCGGGTGCCACAACAGGGAAAGATTCTGTTCCAGTCGCTGCCACCCCACCACCTGAATAAACAGGGATACCTTGTAAATCCTGATAGAGTATAGCTAAATCTTCCTGTAGATTTTCTGTTAGTTTGATAGGAACATCCAATGGTGAACCTCCCCTTTTTGTTGCGTCCCCTCGTTTTTCTGCACTAGCGGAAAGGGCAACGGAACTAAATACTAGGAAAACAAGGCAAATTTGCGTAATCCTTTTTATCAACATACATCTTCTCCTTAATAAAAATTTCCCCCTTAAAAGTAAGTGCTCCTATCTATTTTTCAGTAGGGGTTTAAACCTCAATAAACTCATTTCTTAGCAAGTAGTCTATTGCCACTTCTTAATCAATGAATTCGCATTACTTTTTAAGACGTTATAGGCGTATTCCGGAATTTGCTCTTTATCCTTTTGATGATCGAGTAATTGTTTAAAGCCATCCGTATGTTTAATCACCTTTTCCGATTCACCCTTCTTTTCGAAGTGTTCCACAGATTTCAGATGGACAGATAATGGATGATAGACATTTTCAGGTAAATTTGCTTGATAGGAATCAAGTGTGTTCAGAAGCAGTGAGGCCGAAGCATCCTCAACATTTGATTCTCTTAACTCCCAAATTGGTACCTCAGGATCAGGTAAATCCAGAGCATCTACTTTCGCTTGCCCATTGTCCGTGATACTCCAACCCCATTTTTGGAAGAAGGAAACCAAGTTATAACCTGATTGTTTCGATGCCATGTAAAGAAGCATATCTTTCTTTTCTTGATCCGTTGATGGAAGTACCTTTTCATCCATTTCACGATAGGCAATATGCAGATCCGTATAGAAATCCCATCCAAAGGCCAGCTGAAGTTGTTTAAAGAACACAAGTTGGTCCATCAGTTCGAGATCTGTGTATTTTTTAGTTGTGGAAGGATCGGCAACAAATTCCAAAGCCCGATCATAATGGGATTTTCCATCATTACTTTTCTCAATCAGTCTTTGTACATCGGTAAACTTCTCTTGAATATAAAGGGTATAAATATTAACAGAGACTTCGGTAAGGTCTCCCCATTTCCATGGGTTTTGTTGATATTCATGACCCATTTCATGCCAAAATCCCCAGCCTCGTTCCAAGGCTAACTTGGGATCAACCACATGGGATGCGGCTGGATCAATCGGGATCATCATTGGATATCCGGCATGCATATACCCTGCACTGATTTGCACATCTGCAACATAGCGATGTTGCCTGTCCAATCCTTTATGCGGCAGGGGCAATGCTGGATCAATACCAACAAATTCATCATAACTCGCCGTTACTTGATCCCAATGCTCAATTAATTCCGTAGGGTTTTCCATTTCCAATAGTGTTTCTTTAGGTAATGTAAAAATCACATGTTCGCCAATTAATTCTCCCCACGGAGCTGGGTTATTCTTGATCGAACGATGCCACTCCTCATTCGTTGTTTCTCCTTTCACAAAGGTCGGTGAGGCGACAGCACCACTAATATGAATTGGTGCTTTGAATCCTGATTTTGCTGTTTTCGGAATTAGATACACCAATCCGCCGTAAGGACTCTTAATTTGATTCGTACCTGGCTCAAGTTTTTGCTGTAAAGCCACCACCGGCATCCGGCTCCATGATGGTTTTCCAGTTAGAACATCCGTATGTGAACCAACTTGTACATATAAATCTTCGACTCCTTCGGGCACGTTAATTGTGATGACTTCTCCAGCTGGCGCATAAAGTTCTGTACTAATCCAGTTTCCGGGTGGATATCCCATACGAAGATGACTAAGATCTTGATAATCAAAATTAACTGTAATCTCTTTATCTTCAATCACTTCCGCATTCTCGGCTACAGGCCCTGGAAAATGATCGGCATAAGGAGATTTTTCACCATTAGGGTTTAATGATGCCTCATTTACTTGATAAGCCAATAGGGAACTAGAATATGGATAATCACTTTTTACAAATGGCCAATTAATCTCAAATTCTGTTAAATCTTCTTTCATCTGTTCAAGTAAAGGATGTCCCTCTATTAAACTGCCAATTGTTGCACTCACAACTTGGGCAATAATCTCTTTCTTTTTATCGGGACTTGCTCCATCTGAGCCGATGTTAAGTGTGCTGGGATCTAATGTTCCATCCTCAATAGCTTTTGCTTTTTCAATAAGAGTTGGTACAAAATAATTTTGAATTTTTTCTGGTTGCATTTGTGGATAAGTCTCTGTCTTGGTGGTTGCAATAATATTTGTGAGAGAAAGACCTACTTCATTTAGAAATGTTTGTATGCCATAATCTGTAAGTCTTGGGGTACTATTTTCTTTTGCCATCCATTCCTTTGGATGCCCTTCCATTACCCAACCTTTTTCACCGAAGATGACAGCTCCACCTTCCCTAACATAATCTAGTAAAGCCTGTACTTCTTCTACCGAGAGTGGTTGATGAAAGTTATTAACGAAAGCAACTTGATGTTGCGATGGGTTAAGATTTACTGACTG
The DNA here is from genome assembly GCF_018332955.1 of Lederbergia ruris. Taxonomy (NCBI): domain Bacteria; kingdom Bacillati; phylum Bacillota; class Bacilli; order Caryophanales; family Bacillaceae; genus Lederbergia; species Lederbergia ruris. The sequence goes on along the minus strand of NZ_BORB01000003.1, from coordinate 168,834 downwards.
GAAATCAGTTACATATTCTATATGAATCGGTAAATCCTCACTCGCGGGTATTTCCCGATTCGTCACTACCGTGATTTTTCGCTCTCCCTTTAACGCTTTTTCATAGGTTGGATAGGTAGAATCTTCGCGATCCTTTTCTGTCACCCATTTTAAAATATTGGTTAAAACCTTTGTTTTTACAACATCGGCATTGGAAAAGTCAAAGTACTCACTCAGCCCCGCTGCTACTACTCTTCCTTCTCCATATCTGGCCGCTCCAACAAAAGGAACAGAGTCTGGATTAACGGCAACAACAAAAGCATTATCGCCGATCGCGCTTATTCCACCTGAATGTGAACTTGAATAAACAGGAAATCCTTCCAAATCTTCATAAAACATAGCAAGGTCGTTTTGGAGTTGTTCAATCTCCGTATTTAATGACGACCCTTTTTCAAATAATGTTGGAGCTTGAGCTTTCGCATCCGATATCGTAACCGGAGACATGCATCCAACTAAACTTCCAGCCAAAATTACGTTCATCCATTTTTTCCTCAACATAATCCCTCCAATGATTTTTAGTAGGCATGATGTCATAACCAGTTGGAATCAACTTAATGAACGATAAAACTTCTCCATGTCATAATGTCACTACCACTTAAAACTTTATCTACTTATTAAAATGGATACCTCCTTTTCACCTCATGTATTAAAGCGTTTACACAAACTAAATATATTTTAATATGTGTTGCATTGCAATCCTATTGGTAGAAAATGGTAATAAATAACTATGACATTGGCGGCTTTATCCCTATAAAGGCTATTCGTCTTCAGCAGAATAGCCCTTTTTCAATAACTCATTGTCTAGTAATCTTCGCTTTTCCACGGATTTTTTTCAACATATCGGCCGTCATGTTCTCCAAATCATATTTTGCATGAAATCCCCATTCTTCACGCGCCGTAGAATCATCAATGGAATTCGGCCAACTATCAGCAATCGCCTGGCGGGCAGGATCGATCTTGTAATCTAGCACAAATGTGGGGATGTGTTTGCGAATTTCTGCCGCGATCCCTTCTGGTTCAAGACTCATTGCAGCAATATTATAAGCATTACGATGTTTTAACCTTTTCGGATCCGCTTCCATTAATTGCACAACCCCCTGAAGGGCATCAGGCATATACATCATATCCATATAAGTGCCTTTTTCAATAAATGACTCGTATCTCCCTCTCTCAATAGCGGCATGATAAATCTCTACTGCATAATCCGTTGTTCCACCTCCAGGAGGAGCTATACAAGAGATAAGCCCCGGGAAACGTACTCCGCGCGTATCAACTCCATACTTAGCAAAATAATAATCACATAAAAGTTCACCAGCAACCTTGTTGACGCCGTACATGGTGGTTGGCCTTTGGATCGTAGCTTGAGGAGCTTTATCTTTAGGAGTTGACGGACCAAAAGCGCCAATGGAACTTGGTGTAAATAGTTGGATTCCAAGCTCCTTGGCAGTCTCAAGTGCATTGATTAATCCCCCCATATTTAAATGCCATGCAGCCAGCGGATTTTTTTCCGCAGTAGCTGATAGCATTGCTGCTAAATGAATGATCGCATCTACCTTATATCTTTTAGCCAATTGATACATGTTTTCTCCATCTGTTACATCTAAGATTTCAAATGGTTCCAGTACTGCCGCCATCGTCTCATTCCTGCGAATATCTGTAGCAATGACATTGTCTTTTCCGTAAAGATCTCTAAGCAACATCACCAACTCAGTACCGATTTGTCCAAGCGCCCCTGTTACCAATATTTTCTTCATTGGATTTCCCCCTGCTCCAACTTGTTTAGATGATTCCAATTTCCTTGCCAACCTTTTCATAAACAGCTATTGCTTGATCAAGCATTTCCTTCGTATGAGCGGCAGTTGGCATATTCCGAACACGGCCGGTTCCTTTTGGCACAGTTGGGAAAACGATCGATTTTGCGTACACTCCTTCTTCATAAAGCCGTTTACTAAATAGTTGCGTTTTCTTCTCTTCACCTATCACACATGGGGTGATAGGGGTTTCACTATGCCCGATATCAAACCCTAAATCTTTCAATCTCCTTTTCAAATAATCACCATTTTCCCAGAGACGTTCATTTAATTCTTTGCTTTCCATTAATAACTCAATCGCTTTTGTGGCTGCAACAGCATCGGCTGGTGTAACCGCCGTAGAAAACAAGAAGGGACGGGACCGCACCTTTAGCCAGTCAATCAACTCTTTCTTACCGGCGACATATCCCCCAACAACTCCAATCGCTTTCGATAATGTGCCGATCTGGAAATCCACCTTATCTTGTAATCCAAGGTGCTTTACAGTACCAGCTCCATTACCAAGTACACCGGACCCATGAGCATCATCGACATACGTAATGAGATCAAATTCTTCGGCAATATCAACTATTTCTGGTAGCTTAGCGATATCCCCATCCATCGAAAAGACGCCATCCGTTATCACCATGATCTTATTATATTGGCCAGATTCCTTTGCTGCTTGCGCTTTTTGCCGTAAATCACCCATATCAGAATGATTCACGCGAATAATTTTTGCTTTAGATAAGCGACAACCATCTATAATGGAAGCATGATTTAATTCATCTGATAAAATTGCATCATGCTTATCCATCACTGATGAAATCGCTGCCATATTACAGTTAAAACCGGATTGATAGGCAATTGCCGCTTCTGTTCCTTTAAATTCAGCGATCGATTCTTCAAGCTGAGTATGAACGGATAACGTTCCATTAATCGTACGAACCGCTCCAGCGCCTACACCCCATTCTTGAATCGCCTGGATGGCTGCTTCCTTTAATCGCTCATCTGTTGCAAGGCCTAAATAATTATTTGAAGACAAATTGATTAAACTTTTACCGTCTAACTTTATGATTGGGCCATTCGAACTTTCTACCACATCGATATCATTATAAAGACCTTGTTCTCGCAATTCATTCAGATTTCCCTTCAAAAAGGCATGCAAATTTTGACTTGTCATTCCAACCCCTCCATATCGTAATCATTGTTTCCACGTTAGTGCACAAAATACATATGTCCTCACCAAAAACACAAATGGTTCTTGATAATACTGATTTATACACATACTATACCACATCAACTTAAATTGTCCATGAATAGAGGACATTTTTAACAAAAAAAAGAGGGATCATAGTCCCCCTTCATCCCCTGCTGTTGTTTAACCAGCAAATACCATCATTGTTGGGATTTTGCATCCTTGATACGGATCTCCGTTTCCTCCTGCAGCTCTCGCAAAAAGGTGTTAACATCAATATCTGTCGTTAAAAACTCATTTAATTGTTCACCTAAAACCTGTTTCGCTATTTCCTCATATTTAGACCGGCCATCTGGTGCTGGAGGCGCGGGATATTTATAAAGGGATTCCATGTTTTTTTCAGCTAATAAAGGATTACGAATATCTTCAGCCATCGAGAAAAATTGTTCATCGGTATAGACTGATTCCTCTGGATAGCGTATCTTATGGGCCACCTGTTCATTGCTTAATAAAAATTCAATCACTTTGAAAGCCTGTTCCTTGTGTTCACTTGCCGAGGTGACTCCTACCCAATAACCATCCGAAAATGCGGATACATCGCCTTGATCTTTCCATTTGGGAAATGTGACAATATCCCAATTCATTCCTTGTTCCTGTGCTTCAAGCAGACCGGTCCAGTCTAGTCCAAGAAAATACATTGGAACCATGGCTAACGTTTGTTCTGCAATGAATTGATCAATCGCGCCATCCCCATGAAGCGGATCCCCTTGTTGAAATTCATTTACTTTTTTATAAGTCTCTAAAATATCTTTTATCTCCGGAATGGTGGTGAACTGAGGTTCATCTGTATCAGCATTCACTAACGTAATCCCTAAAGGTGGAAATAAATAGCGATCCGGTGATGGCATCACCATTCCCGTATAATAGGTACCGCTTCTTTCTCCTGTGACCTTAGCGGCAAGTTCAATTACCTCATCATACGTCATATCATCTGTTGGATAATCGACACTGAATAAATCAAAAATATCTTTATTATAGTGTAAGGCCGCCTTATTGTGCATATAAGGGATTCCCCATAGTTCCTCTTTACTCTCCGAAAAAGCGCGGATATGATCAAGGAAATTTTGATCAAAACGATCGATATTTTCAAAACCATATTTTTCGATCAACTCTGTCATATCGTACGCAAGATCAACTTCTTTAATGACAGGGATGTAGCGAAAATCAGGGCCCATCACAATATCGGGGATGTTACCACTTGCAAATTGTTCTTCAAAACTATCTTTATATGGCATAATCGGGATGAGCTCCAATGTCACATTGGGAAATGCCTCTTCCACAGGCCCTTTAATGGCCTCGTTGAATACTTCCTCCCCCCGCCAATCATTCATTTTTAGGGTAATCGGTTGATCCATATCAATTTCAGGTAATTCCTCCACCTCCGCACCATCATTCGTATTTGACTCAGACGCATCCGTGGATTCATTGCCTCCTTTACTGCAAGCAGTTCCGAAAAACAATAAGAATAATAGACTAATCATCCAAAGCTTTTTTGTGTGGAAACGACTCATTCTCATGACAAATCTCCCTGTTTTCTAGTTTTCTTATACTTCCCGCCTAACATGACGTCATGACCAGACAACCATGAAAATGCTTTTCTATCGTCCGCCCCCTTTTTCTGTACAATTGTTGTAACCTGCAAGCATAATTTATACAGCGCTTACATCCCAAAAATATTGAAAGTAGTCCTACTATTACACTATGACCTGCCTTTTTCCTTTATGCCATAGACAAACTGAAAAAGGCTGGTTATAGCATTAAGCTCAGGAAACATCCGCCACTTTTGCCTTTTTCTGGTAACGAAAGGTTAGAAACCCATAACTAAAGGCGCCTAATAAAAGTAGGCTGGTTAGCCAATAAAGCCATCTAAGTCCAATAAAGTCTAATACAATAAAGCTAATTAACGGTCCTAAGGCAGAACCGAGATCCACCACCAATGTATAGTAGGTCATCATTTTAACGGAAGTTGGTCCGTTTGCTACGTCTGCTGCTAGAGAATCACTTGTCGTAATAAAAATAGTTGCCACTAATTGAAAAGCAAAGACTAGAATTAAAAAAAGCGGAAACGGTAAAGACAATGGTATGAATGCAAAGAGGACTGCCCCTAGAATATAAGCCAATAAAAGCATAGGCATGCGCCCATTTTTTCCATCTGACCATCTTCCTATTAAAGGGGCCGTAAACGGATCTGTTCCTAATTTAACGGACTGTACAATTCCTGCAACAGCCGCTGCCCCCAAAGAAAAGCCTAAAATGATAAAATTTTGATCCATTTGATATTCCATTAGTTTACTAATCGTTGAAAAATATATTCCATAGACTACCAAGGCAACAAGCAAACCATTGAATAATATTTTTAATTGAGTTTTATTTTTTAGGATCGATCCTTTTTTATCTACGGAACGATTTTTTTCTACTTCACTTAGGGTGTTTGGAACAAAGCGAACTGCAAATGGTAGGGTCAAGATTCCTAATATCGCAAAAACAGTCGTAATCCATTGGATGCCAATCAAGTCTGCAAATAGACCACCAATTAACATCCCAAAGAGTGTGCCCAAGCCCCAAAGCCCATTGTAAAGGCCCATAAATTGCCCTCTTGTCTGGCGATCACTTGAAGAAAGAACGGTTAAATAGCCGCCTAAGCGAAGTAAAGACCAAGAAATCCCCCAAAGAATTCGCATGATTAGTAAAAGCCAAAAACCCTTAAGTGTCCCATATGAATAGGTTGATACAACTGCTAAAATCACCGCAATCAGTACCCCAGTCCGTTTGCTAATTCTTTGGTAACACCAACCTACAACAGAATTAATTGGTAAGCGAATAATCCGGTTTATCGACAAAATAATACCTACCTGCCATAATGCAGTTAATCCAAAAAACTTCCAATAAATAGGCATCACAATTAACAACATTTCATTTCCGAGAACACTAATCGCCGTAATGATGGCAATAATAATGACAGGGGCTTTATTTACGGCTTTTTTGTGCATAAATGTTACTCTCCCTACTGAATTGAATATAGGAGTATTTTAATAGTAAGATATAGCTTTTACAACCTATTCACGGAAAAAGGAGGATTAATCCACTCACCCTTTGCTAGATCTCGGGGCCGAATCATTACTTCACCATCATATACTTGAACATACAACCCTTGGCAACCATTTGAGTCTATTACCTTTTCATGTCCTTGTTCATCTGGGCCATAGGTGTTATAAATAGCACCTGAATTTGCCATAGCAAAGCGACCTTTCACAAACATTTTTGGGAAATGCAGATCCCAATGTGTATGACCTGAAAATAAGATTATCTGCGGATAAGACGATAATAAATCATGTAATTCCCGTGCTTGAAGGACACCATTTTGATAATAGGGTAAATCCGTTCCAGCTAATGTAAATGGAAGAGGCTGATGCAAAAAGACAAAAATAGGTAACTTCATTGTTTTGTATTTTTTTAATGTTTGTTCCAACCAGTCTAACTGTTCCTTACTCAATACAGCCGAATCCTTCGTTGGGGATCCTATTGGCCCCCAGCTTTCTGAACCAAGGAATAGAAAAGGAAAACCTTTGACAATCCTCTCATAATAAAGCTTCTCAAGGCCGGCAAAGTTGAGAAATCGCTCAATGGAAGGACGGTTCCCGTCATTTTTAAAATATTCATGATTCCCGATTGTAAAGAAGGTGTTAGAGGGGTAGAATTCCCCCTCCATCACCTCGCGCACTTTTTGATAGCTTTCTTCTTTCCCATCACTAATCATATCGCCATTCACCACTAGAGCATCTGGAAAGGGATTGATCGCTTTTAGTTTGTGTAAGGCGCTCCGTAATTTTTCATGAGATTTCTTGTCCCCTACTGTTACCTGAAAATCACTGATCACGAAAAATTCCAAAATAGGTGTCCTCATTTTCTTCTCCTATTCGAAAATTGTCATCCCAAAGCTTTGCCGTTATTTACTCTCCTCTAGCAACTCACTGATCACAGGACTTTTCGTAATTTCCATGACTTTTCCACCTGAACGAATCGATTCGGTTGCTGCACAGCCTACGGCCACACTCATTCTTCCCGCAACAGGAGATGTCAGTGGTTGTTTATTGTGTAAAACTAGATTAATGAAGTCTTTGGTAATCTTAGGATCTGCGCCCCCATGACTGCCTTGCTCTTTTTTAATATCATAGGTTTGATCACTAAGTTCATTCCAAGAATTTGATTTTCTTGTTTTTACATATACTTTTCCTTCTAATTCGGAGTTTTCCATTCTCCCTTTTGTGCCAATAAAGACATAGTTTCGTTGATAATCTGGCGTAAAATGGCATTGAAGATAAGAAGCTTTAATACCACCTTCTAGCTCCATGATTAGCATATTGTTATCTTCTACATCAATTTCTTCACGGAAAGCACATTCTGTCAATGTATGAGGACTATATTCGGTACAAGTATCTTTCAAATCACATTCCGGACATGTGAGTGTATTCGGCATATCGCCGCCAAAGAAATCGAGACTTCCGAATGCTGAAACTCTTTTTGTATATTTACCTGTAATCCAATGAATCACATCCAAGTCATGGGAGCCTTTTTGTAATAGCAATGAGGTGGTATTACGGCTCAATCCATGCCAATCATGATAATAGAAATAACCACCAAACCCAACAAAATGTCTGACCCAAACCGCTTTAATATCACCGATAATCCCGGAATCGACAATCCCTTTCATTGTTTGATACATGCTCATATAACGCATATTAAAGCCGACCATCAAATGCTTTCCTGTTTCATTGGCGGTTTCAATGATGCGGTCACAGCCCTCTACGGTAATCGCTAAGGGCTTCTCACAATACACATGTTTCCCCGCCTTCAAAGCAGCTACAGCATGTTCTTCATGTAGAAAATCTGGTGATAGGACTGCGACAGCATCAATATCCTCTTGCTTTAGTAATTCACGATAATCCGTCGTCACAAAGGCATCAGGGTTTATCTCTTTCTTAAAATTAGCCAATCTGTCCTCTGAAATATCTGCTGCAGCCACAACAATCGATTCTCCATTAGGATCATGCCAATTTTTCGCAATCCCACTTCTTAATCCAGCTCCAATAATCCCCATTCTTACTTGTTTCATGTTTTTCACTCCCCTTGTTTTTTTAAAAACTGCATTTGAAACTATATTTAACTCCTTACAGGAGGCCGACCACAAATCATTACACCCTAGCACTGGAGTAGAAATAGCCGCCACTTCTTATCTTCTGCTTGCCACTCGATTTAAAGCCTTTTCAATTGCCTGATTCACTTCTTCTCGTAAATCAAATAGATAGCTAGCCTCTTGGGGATATTTTGTAAAACTAATCTCACCTTGGTACTCTATTTTACTAAGAACTTCTTCTTTTCCTTCTAACTCTGCAAGCCACTGGAAAGCCCGTAAATCCTGCAAGGCTTGATAAAAGACTTTTAATCGAATTGATGGGTACGCTTCTCCCTTTTTCCCAGGATATACAAGAAAGGGATCACCTGAAGGGAAGCCTTTTTTAGCATCTGTAATCTTGTATGGGTCAATAGGTTCCTTGGAAAATTGGCTATTATAAAAGTTATAGCCCCAATGAAGGAATCCTTCGATATCATATTTAAATAATTGTGTCGCTATCACTCTATTTCTTGCAGAGGGCATCGCCATGAACCGATTGCTTACATCTACGTTTTGTGAGCAACAGTAATACGTCCAAAGACCAGGAACTTGGTGATCAATAAAAGGTTGGATATGGTTAGAAGCAACAACTGGCTTCGCAACCACTCCCTTTTCATAAAAGCTATAATTGCTTAAAGCATCAATAACATGAAATCCTTTTAAGTAAGGTGCTACTAATTCTTTTGCTTTTGAATACATCTCAAGGTTTTGACCACCTGGCTCATCCGAAATATGGAAATAAACCTGTTCCTGTTGCCAATTTTCCTTTAAAAAGGCGGTTAATTCTGGTAAAAAGGCTTGTAAAAAAGCCTGATATTCCTCACTATCTGCTTTCACATGCCAACCAAACTTCTTCGTTAATTGTCCATTCTCCTGCACCATTATTTTCGGGGTAAATTCCGCCCCCCATTGGGTAAATAAATGGGCAATCTCAATATATTGAATATGATGGCGCTCACATATTTCCAACCATCTTTTTAAAAGGGAGAAATCAAATGAATACTTTCCGTTCTCATACTCCATTTGTACTAATTGAACGGTTGTTCTTTCTCCCCCTACCTCTGTATCCAGCGGTTGGGTGAAAATGGGGGTCAAAATCATATTAATGCCATATTCCCCGGCTGTTTGAATAAAGTTCTCCACAATGTTCCAATGTTCTTCAGAAAATGCCTCCACCTGATAGTAATCGGCTAAGCAATCGGCATGAAACCATTCCGTATGGATCAGCCTTTGGGCAGGGAGTTCATGAGGAAGAACACGAATTTCAACTGTCTCTTGGTAAAGAGATTGTTGTTCCTCATCTAAAACGGCAATTTTTATCGTCTGATTCCCTACAGCTTGGCTTCCCGGCTGGATATCGATCCAAATAGCATTCCATCCATCTGTTTCTAGTTGTACTTTTTCAGCTGTGACCGGCTCCAACAGATCGGGATATAATCCCGGTTCTATTGATAAATAATTGTCATCATGTCGGTCAGGATATGCCGGTAAATCAGATGGAACTTTTTTCACCTGGCTAAGTTTTATATCCACTGCATCCGCTTCCACTAGGAGCTGAACCGTCTTGTTTTCTAAACCTTCATACTGATAGGCTAATTGGAATGAATATAGCTCTTTTTGAAAGAGACTTATTCTATTTCTCTCCCATACCCGTGGTTGCTTTTTCGGAAAAACCTTTTCCAATGAATCTGTCAATTGGAATTGTAACATATACTTATTTACCCCTTTTCCTCTTGCGTAATTTTGGTTTTTCTTATTAATTCTTGGACAATATGAGGCTGAATTGTCCCTGTCCCTTGTTCCATAGCATTGGCTGTACCACATGCACAAGCCCATTTCAGACATTCTTCAAGTGAATATTTCTTCTGCAAAGCATAAGCCATTCCAGCCAACATGCTGTCGCCAGAGCCAACTGGGTTTACAACCTGTACAGTTGGGATCTCGGCCTTTAGAAAATGATCGTTCCCCACTAGAATAGCTCCTTCTTTTCCAAGTGATACAAGTACATACTGTACACCTTGGCCACAAATCTTTTTAGCGGCGGCGATCATTTCGTCCAACGTTAAATCAGGTTGATTCATATAGTTACAGAGTTCGTCTTTATTCGGCTTAATCAAAAATGGCTTTCCTTCTATACCTTTTTCAAGGGCCTCTCCACTTGTATCTAATAGAATAGGAATATGTACAGCTCGTGCCCATTCACCTATCTCTCGATAATAGGAAGCGGGAATGCCAGAAGCCAAGCTCCCAGATGCAATAATCATGCCCGCTTCACTCATCAGCTGTTTTAAGACCTCCTCGAATTCTTCCTGTTCCTCTTCAGATACAACTGGGCCTTTTTCCATCAACTCTGTTTGTGTTCCTAATTCTTCATCTAGAAAGGCTAGACAAGTTCTTGTCTCACCCTTTATCTCAATAAAAGTATGCTCAAGTTCTTCTTGTCCAAGCTGATCCATAATCCATTTGCCATTATTCCCACCTAAAAATCCTGTACAAACTGGGTTCTCGCCTAACTTTTTTAAGACACGGGATACATTTAGTCCCTTTCCACCTGCTGTTTTTCTTCCAGGCTCTACACGATGCCCGTGTCCAATTTTAAAATGGTCTACTTTATAAGCGATATCTACTGCTGGATTTAAGGTGACCGTTACAATCATTGACTTAACCTACGCTTTCTGTGCACTCTGGCACATCGTTATCTTACTTTCAACCACTTTCTTAAGATCCTCAATCGCTTCACTGAAATATTTACGTGGGTCATTTTCATCCACATGAGCAGATAAATAGTTTCTTAGCCCTGCAACATAAGCATTCTTTAATTCTGTTGCGACATTCACTTTACAAATGCCTAAGTGAATCGTTTCATGGACTAAGGCGTCAGGGATGCCAGAAGCCCCATGAAGAACAAGTGGAATATCCACAACCTCACGAATTTCTTTCAGACGCTCCAAGTCTAATTTTGGCTCTCCCTTATACAAACCATGTGCTGTTCCAATTGCAACTGCTAAAGTATCAATGCCTGTACGCTCCACAAACTCCCTCGCTTGATCAGGGTTGGTATAAATTGCATCCTTCTCATCTACACTCATATCATCCTCGATTCCACTTAAGCGACCTAGTTCAGCTTCCACGAGTACACCCTTCGGCCGAGCATAATCGACCACATCTTGAACGATTTTGATATTCTCTTCAAAGGAATGGTGACTCGCATCAATCATCACCGATCCTACTCCCATATCAATCATTCTTTTAATATCCTCAACATTTTCATGGTGATCCAAATGGACATCAAACGGAATGCTATACTTCTTCTTAGCGGCCTCCATGATTCCGATCAAAAATTCTTCCCCCACATATTTAACTGTTCCAGGTGTTGCGGCCAAAAGCACGGGGGATTGCATTTCCTCTGCTGTTTCCAGTACAGCCTTTGTAATCTCCAAATTATGGACATTAAAGGCAGGAATCGCATATTTCCCTGCTTGTGCTTGCTGAAAAAGATTCATTGTTGATGTTGCCATTTTACAATTCCCCCTCAAAAGGATAAATTTGCACGCCTTGAACAACTCGACTAATCACGCCTGTGGGGGATGGGTTATCCGGTGAAATTCCACTATGAAGTGATTTTTCATAAGCAAATAATTGGGCGAAAATGACAAAGGGTAGTGCAAGGTTAATATCGTCTTTGTCAGATAGTGGGATCGTGACTTGATAATCACTATATTTTTCCACGTCAGCATCTTGACTACCAGAAATAGCGACAATCTTCCCTCTATCTTCTGCCGCATAAATTTCTTTCAAAATATCAAGATCATACTTTCTTGTATACGGATGATTAGATAAATAGACAACGACCATCGTATTAGAACTTAAAATTGATTTTGGTCCATGGCGGAAACCCAAGGAGGTATCAAACATCGTTGGGAAACGCCCTGCTGTTAACTCTAAAAACTTGAGTGCCGATTCCCTGGATAATCCTTCAAATACCCCAGAACCTAAATAAACAATTCGCGAAAAATCCTCTTCTACTAATTTCGGAATGAGGTTGGCGCATATCTCTAACATTTCTTTTCCGGCTGTGGAAACATCCAAGATGGTCTGTTCAAAACCTGGTTTGTTTTCGCTGAATAGATATAAAGCAGTTAAAACCATCGTCGAATAACTACTTGTCATTGCTAATCCCTTATCATTGGATTCTTCTGGAAGAATAAGAACAAGTTGTCGTTCCTTCCCTTGTTCCCTCTTAGCAAGCGCCCCAGCTTGATTACAAGTAATGGTAATCTCATAGAATTCATCCACAAGCTTTTCCGCGAGTTCCACTGCAGCCACACTTTCAGGACTATTACCAGAACGTGCGAAGGAAACTAGAATAGTCGGAATCTCTTTATCTAAAAATAAATAAGGATTGGCTGTTAAATTCGTTGTGGAAATCGCCTCAGCCTCCCACCCTTTATTTCGAATCGCTTGTCTAACATACGGATAAATCGTTTCTCCGATGAATGCGCTTGTACCCGCACCCGTAAAAATCACACGTGCATGCGGATGCCTTTGCCCAATGGCATGGAGAAAGTGCTCCATTTTTTCCTTTTCCTTAGAAAATTGTCTGATTGTTTTAACCCATAGATCAGGTTGTTGCTCAATTTCTCTTCTTGTGTGAGTCAATTCTTTTTGAACTTTACTCAATTCATATCCTTCCTTCCGTGTAATGTTGTCATGACCAGATAATCCTAACACTACTCAGCGTTAAGTCAACTCCACTGAGTAGGTAAATTTGTCGCCTCGAGCGATAGTAGATGTGTATTCTACAACTGTTTCATGCTCAAATGTAAGCCTCTCAATTAATAAACTTGGCTCATTCTGACTGATTTGCAGTAACTCTGCTTCTTCCTGCGTCGTAGGTACTGCTCGGAAGCGTTCATTCGCTTTGGTTAGCTGCACCTGATATAAATCGCGGAATATCGTGTACATCGGTTGTTTTTTCAGTGCTTCTACTTGTAAATCTGGGAACTTTCTCACAGGCAGGTAGGAAGTCTCGTATAGCATAGGTGTGTCATCTGCTAATCTTAAACGTGTAATTTTATATAGCTGCTCTCCTTCTTCTAACTCCATCTTGATTGCTAATTTGCTATCGCAATCAACCTGTTCAAATGCTAAAACCTTTGTAGAAGGTACTTTGTTAATCTTTTTCATTTCTTCAGTAAAACTATAAAACTTTACCAAACTCTGATTAATGATTTTAGGCGAGACGTATGTCCCTTTTCCATGCTGTTTGTAAATGTAATTTTCCTTCTCTAACTCCTGCATGGCTTGCCTAACCGTTGTACGACTGACATTATACATTTCGCATAATTCACGCTCAGAAGGAAGGCGATCATGCTCTTTTAATTCCCCTGAATCTATTCTATCCACAAGAATGTCCATTAATTGATAATACAAGGGCAGCCGGTTGTCTTTCTGCATCATGATTCTCCTTCATTCCCTCACGTCATCTTGTCACTACCAGTATATTCATTTTATCATTGTCTATGAAGGAATGGAAGGGGAAACGCTTTAAATTTTATTTAAAGTCTTCTAGATGTTACTAAACTTTGAGTCTTTCCACACGATACCGACCTTGGAACTGAATTATCGAGCTTTTTCACGGGATTACGCAACCTCGGCACTGAATTACGGAACCATATCCAGAAGGGAGCGTTTTGGTACCCCCTTCTAATAAGACTTCCTATAATGGCAAAGATTGTTCTAATTCATCGTAAATACTGTCTATATGAGAATGATCGAAGCATTTTGAGTACAAGTCTTCTAACTGATCTTGTAATTCCTTTGCTTCTGCCAAATGTTTTTTCCCTTGTTTCATTTGTTCACGATATTTTGCTTCAATATGAGCAATTTCCTCCGCAAAAGCTTCATCTGTTCCCGGTGCTACTGTGAGTTCATACATATCAATGATGACATCTCCGGGGCGATCAGGAAAATATTCATGCGGGGCTGTACTATCAAAAACCGCCCAACCTAGTTCCCTTATTAAGACCATGTCCAGACTTTCTGGATCAAATCCGCATTGATAAATTTCTAAATCATACCCACGTTTTTCTGCTTCCGCAACGACTTTCTTTAATAACGTTGATTTTCCCGTTCCGGCTCGCCCTTTTAAGAAATATCTATTTTGCAAGCCTTCTGTAATGTTATCCACGAAATCAACAGCCCCTACGGGAGTAGCCGCTCCCAAGAAACGTCGCAATATCGTCGATTTTTTCGCAGTAGTTTTTTCCGTATCTGTAAATAAATTAGCAAGAAGATTTTCAGTTACTTGATCAGCTTGCGCGAAGTTCATTTTTCCAATGTAAATACCTTCCCAATCATCATGTATGCGCAGAGCCTTCCCATATGCTTCATAAGCTTTTTCATATTGTTCCTTCATTTTTCTCTGTAATAATTCAATTTCCGGTTGATTGGCTTCTAATTTTGCTGTGCGATCTTCTTGTTCAAGGTCAATCGTTTCCCATTCTGGCCCAACATACTCCTCACCTATGATACGTGGTGGATCCGCGTCGATCATCGCAAATCCTTTCTCCCGAATAATAAAACCTTCAATTTGATCAGGATGATTGGCTCTGTGAATGATTTCAATTAAACCTATATGATTTTTCCATTTATTTAACAACTGCTCCATTATCGCCGATTTTTCATTTTGAGACCTTCCAGTTAATAATAAAACCCGCTCGACATTCACTAAATTCGAATCATAGAGACTGTAGAATCCCTTGGCTGTATTGCCTCCTGCAAAATAGCGCAAAATCTTCCCGCTCATTTCATCATCTCCTATCTGATGAACTTCCTCCACTCTAGCCTATGCGATTATATGCACTTCTGACATACAACATGTTAAGAAAAGCGCAAGGGCTTTTTCATTTCAGGCAAGAATGGCAATAAGGCGGAAATTTGTGTTTATCATGGTACATGCCGTTTCACTGATTGCCTTTATGCCGTATATTGTAATGAATTTCAATTTCTGATCTTATTCAGTTAAATGCTGGGGACTAAGTATCAGCTGGAATGAGAAGTACTCCTGCCGGTACAGTCTTAGCAAGTGATGGAACTCATTTCTCAGCTGCGGATCTGGTCTTCCATCTTCAAGAACGTAAAGAAAGGAGAAAAATAATGTCATCCCATTCTAAGAAAAGAAGCAGTTATCGAGAACCAAAGCCTTACTTGGCTCCATATGTGGCAAGGGGAACAAATAGAGAGCTAACCGCTTCATCTTTACAAAACGAACAAACATTTCCGGCAGCCGCTGAATTGGATATTACCCAGGCAACCTCAGCATTCAGGGCAGTGAGAACTGGGCCGATGCCGTTAACGGCATTAACATTTACAGAAGTTTTATATACGACTGAAAGGCTAGACGTTAACAATGAATATGACACCGCGACTGGTAACTTTATTCCGCAGAATAGCGGCCTATACTCTTTTCACGCAAGCGTTGAGTTTTTCCCTACTACTACAGGTCAACTCTACTTTATTCAGTTATTGCTGAGGGTAAATGATAATCCTGTAGCTGATGCGTTTGATTATTTTCCTAGCAATGAAGGCTATACGAGTGTCTCTGCCATTGTTGATTTACAAGCAGGTGATGTCGTAGATGTCATGGCTAGGAGCGGTGTTGCCGGAACAATTAATAATTTCTCCAACCCAAACCAAGTACGATTTGAGGGAGTTCGAATTAATTAAAGGATTGAATATTTTGGGCTGATTCCAGGGGGAGTCCGCCTATTTTTATTCAGCTCTTTGATAATCGTAGAATTATCGTAGGAGAAGACGTTAAATTTGCTAGCCGCTGGGCGCTGGAGTTAGACAACTCCAACACTCAGGTTTATCCCAAAGAAATTTTTACACTTTCTTACCTTAAAAAAGACGGCATTGTGCTTTCCAATGTCGTCTTTCTTCTTAATCCTCTCTTTTCCTTGAACGAGAAGATCGGCTTTTTTGGATGAATTGGATCGCTTCTCTCGTTTCATCAATTGAAGCAATCGCTTTTTCGTATTGCTGAGAAGCCACACACATAAAGAGAATATCGATTGCATGAAGCTGGCCAATTCTAGAAGAAGTTGCTCCGCTACGGAAAGTCGGCTCCTTCGTCGCCGAAATATATAAACGTATATCCGCCTGTTCTGAGACGATCGATGAGCCATATTTTGTCAGACTAATCGTCGTCGCATCCTGTTTATTAGCCAATTCTAAAATTTTTGCTACTTCATACGTATTCCCCGAGAACGAAATCCCTACGACTACATCATGTTCCTTAGCATTCGCCACAGTCGTCGCCGCCATGTGGACATCGTTGAACGCTGTCGCATTTTTGTTAATTCTAAGAAACTTTTGCTGGGCATCTTCCGCAATAATATAAGAAGCCCCTACACCAAAAAAGTGAACCGTCGGCGCCTTTTCAATCACCGTAATAGCTTTCGATAATTCATCTGCACTTAATAATTCTGCCGTTTCTTTTAATGTTTGGATACTATTCGCCGTCATTTTTTCAATAATCGAATACTTCGATTCATTGGGCTCAATATCACGAAACTCATGGGCGGGTTCCTTTTGTAAATCACCTGCAATGCGCAGTTTCAATTCCTGTAATCCTTTTAAATCAAGGGATTTACATAATCGTATGACTGCCGCACTGCTGGTTGAACTTCTTTTCCCTAATTCACTTGCTGTTAATGAAATAGACTCCCGAGGATTTTCCAACATATAAGTAGCAATCTTTCTTTCTGAAGGAGGCAATTTCGGCAGCATTTCAGATAACATGACTAATCCACCTGTTGCAAATGACATAGACTTCAATCCTAACTCAATTTTTTCATTTATGGGAAAATTCCTCATAACGACCATATATACAAGATCCTACCATTTTCTCTCCTTCTCTTGCAACTACGCTCTCTCCAATCGTAACCACCACTTTGAATCGACCTCTTCCAGATGAAAAGAGAGTATTCGCAAATGGAACTGCTTGGTTTTGGTTCTCAAGAAAGTTTTTATTTATACAGAAGATATGGCTGTCTTTGCTGTTGGAACTGTTCCACTTCAACTTCGCAACTTTCCAGAAACGCTTTTGTTTGACCTTGAAAAATAATATCACGTAGCTTTTTGGTTCCAGCTAATAGATCGAAAAAATACTTACCGTACTGTTGTCTGAATTGAAAATCATGTGGATACATTTCAGCAATCAACTCTATAATCGTTAAGCCCGTTTGCAAAGAGAAAAAAGATTTACGATCAACGATATGCAATTGTACCCCTTCACAAACTTCTCCTTGGTATTTTTGCACATTCGGTACATAAGAAACTGGACGGGCTAAAACGCCAGATAGTTGTTTCTGGTTGAAGGCTTTTGCCAATTGATATCCATCAATATAGGGAGCACCAATATACTCAAATGGCTTCGTCGTTCCTCTTCCTTCCGATATATTAGTCCCTTCAATTAAACATGTGCCTGGATAAAGAATGGTCATATCAATTCCAGTTGTATTCGGGGAAGACGGCACCCAAAACAGGTCGGTTTCATCATAATAAAATTGTCTTTCCCATCCCTCCATTTTAATAACCGTTAAATCACAATCTATTCCCATCTCATGCTTATAGAATTGTGCAATCTCACCGACTGTAAGCCCATGTCGATTCGGTATAGGATAAAGCCCAACAAACGAGCGCACATCTTCCTCTACTAAATTCCCTTCAATGGAAACGCCCGAAATAGGATTCGGACGATCGAGGACAACAAATTCCTTACCATAGTCGGCACATGCCTCCATCACGTAAGCCATCGAGTAAATATACGTGTAATACCTTGACCCAATATCTTGCAGGTCAAACACAATGACATCGACAGGATCAAGCATCTCTTTACTTGGCTTTTTCGATACTCCGTATAGGCTATAGACAGGTAAACCAGTATAAGGATCGATGGAAGATTCTACTTGTTCCCCTTCTTTGGCATCTCCACGAATCCCATGCTCAGGTCCATATAAAGCCGTCAAATGAATGTCTTGGTGTTCATGAAACAAGTCAATGGCTGGAATAAGCTTTTCATTTACTCCTGTTAAATTCGTTAATAAGCCAATACGCTTTCCTTTAAAAGCTTGGTAATCTTTTTCTAAAAATAAGTCTAAGCCAATTTTCATCCTCTCACCACTCTCTTTTAAACCTAGTTTTATAATTCATATCCTGGGATAAAACCACCTTTTCGTACGTTAGTTCCAGTTGGAAACTTTAGCGTTTGCGCATATTGCGTTCGATTTACACACCCACGTACCGTTCCTAACGCTTTATAATAATCATAATAGCGGAAAGAGGAAGAGTTCATAATAAACCAATAGTGGGACAACGCTTCTAAATACGTATCGAATTCCTCTGAAACATCGACATAGATATCAGGTACATACCCTTCCATATCTTCCCAATTCTCACTATGATAAATCCCGTAGTAATGGGGGGGGAGTCCCTCAAGGTCAAAACCAGGAAGACCTGCCTTTAGCTGAGCTGCTTGCACAATTTTGTAACAAAGGGCATGATCAGAATGGATGCTATTTTCCCAATGAGTAATTACCACATTCGGTTTAATCTTTCTTAATAAGGTTGCCACTCGTGTCACAATTTCGTCATTAAAGGTAAGCTCTGCATCCTTATAATCCAACGTAATCGTCTTTACGCCAAGTACTTCCGCAACCTTCTCAGACTCTTTTATTTTTTGCTCACGGTATTCTTCAACCGAGATATGAGGCGGATTTCCTTTCTCCCCCGCTGTTAAATGAACAAAAGTGACTTCATGTCCCGCTTTTGCATATTTATGGGCAATCGCACCTGCTTGAAGTTCTACATCTCCGCAATGGGCTCCTACTAACGCTAGTTTCATAATAATTCCTCCTAAAAGTAATAAAATCTACTGTTCATTGAACTATTTTTCTCATTTAAATACTTTATAACTTGTGATACCTATTTCCCTTTTTTAGTGAACTAACTTCATTAGCAGTTCTTCGCTCAATAGACGTTTTACGCAATTATCGATGATGTTTAGTCAATATTCTTTTTCATGACATGAAAGGTTCGAGTGATTTCAAACCCTGTTTTTTTATAAAGATGACCGGCGGCACTTTTTTCACCCGTCCAAAGAAACCAAGCACCATGCAAGCTTTGTGCTTTCATTTGTTCCAAGCACAGATTCAAAAGAATTTTCCCCAATCCTTTTCCTTGTTCCTCTGGCTCTACTCCAAATGGACCGAATCTATCAGGGACACCCTCGTATCCACCGAAAATGCAAAAGCCTACCACATTTCCACCATTTCTGGCAACAAGAATATGTTCCATCGGCAGACCTTGAAGAACCCCTTCTCTGATTGCACGTCCCCAGTCTGGGTTGAATTTCAGATTTGCAAACTGAATGACTTCATACAGGTCTTTATCTTCAGCAAGCGAAAAAGAATAGCCTTCGTTCTCCCTTTGTTTAATCAATTCTTTGACATTTTCCGGTATTTTGAAATCAACAATATTGCGATCCATGGCAACTGGAGAGTACAGTTTTGAAAATCCTTCTGCTTGCAAAAATTGATACGCCTCGGGATAGGCCTCTTCGTCAATACCAGGCATAATGTAGTTCGGTGCGTAAGAGGCGAAAAACAGCTGCTTCCGTCCATTTTCTTTCAAAAAGTTAGAAGCCTCTTTCATTAGTTGTGCCCCTACGCCAGACTTACGGTATTCTTTATCAACAAAGAAGAATGGGATCCATCCATTATCTGGCTCTAAATCAGTGTCAAACATTGGTAATAATCTTCTGACCGCATAGACGCATCCAATTAATTTGTCATTTTCAAACGCTAACCTCATCCCTTTTGGATCAAAATTTGCATCCAACAGGACGAGATTGCGAAAACGTTTAGGAGTAATAGGATCCTTCCATAAACTTTCATTCCATAATTTGATAATTTTCTTTTCGTCACCAGATTCGTAGTGTCGATATGTGTACATTGTTCATTTCTCCTTTCACAGCATTTTACTAATCTTTGTGTTTGGGATGATTGGACTTGGGAAATGACTAGCTAGGGAAGCAATTTTTCCTTCGACTATCTTTCTTCACTATATAGAGACAGCTTGATGCTTGATAAGCCCAAACTGTCCATAGAATTTTTTTATTTTTCTTTTGCCCAACGATCGTAAGCATCCTGGTGAATTTCTATATATTCATCAATTCCTAGTCCCTCGAGTGTTTCTATATATTTATCCCACCCAGTTTCAATTGATTCTGCTCCAGTGATAAATTTTGCCTCCATCTGTTCAAAGTACGTATCAATATCCGGTTTTAATGTATTGATCCTGTCCTGCTCGTCTTCCGTAAAATACACAAGCGGATACGGCATTTCGGCGTGAGGCAAAAGTTCATTTGCTAGATTTTTATTAATCTCGTGAATCGTTGGATTGTCTTCCTTACCAAAAATCTCCTGACTCAGTACCATCGGGACATTCGTTCCAACTCCCGGAGCATATTGAGAGTTTGTCTCCGTTGTACTTAAACCGTCTTTCGAAAGTAGTTTCCATTTCGTTTTATCCTCATTCCATTCATAAGATTCACCCTCAATTCCAAGTCTCGCTAGAATCGAGCCTTCCTCTGAGTAGGCATAATCCAACCAGCGCATTGTTGCCTCTGGATATTTATTTTCACTTGTAATGGCTGCTCTACCCCTGCGAACTTCTGGCATTTCAATCGTAAGTTTTTTATCATTGACCGAACTTGTCAAAGGTGGTAATGGTGGATACTTTAACGCTTCTGATGAATCTTCAAATCCAAGCATCACAATCGGCCATGTCGAGTAGATTCCCACCTTAGGACCTTTTGCGACAAATTGCTCCCAAGTATGAGAAAACATATCATTATCTAATAATTTTTCGTTATACAGATTATTCATAAAAGTGACATATTCTTTAAATCCCTCTTGCATGAACGCATAATCGACCTTACCATCTTTTTGAAAAATTCCATCTGACTGGATGACGCCAAAGTTCGGAAGAAGTCCAACCCGCAGATCCGCTGGAGAATTGGCC
Organism: Lederbergia ruris; assembly: GCF_018332955.1. Taxonomy (NCBI): domain Bacteria; kingdom Bacillati; phylum Bacillota; class Bacilli; order Caryophanales; family Bacillaceae; genus Lederbergia; species Lederbergia ruris. Next base: position 147,488 of record NZ_BORB01000003.1, on the reverse strand, counting down.
GTTAATGGAATGACTTCCCCCACATTCCCAGGGTCTTTTTCTTTAAAATCCTTTAATAGTTGGTATAAATCGTCGACTGTTTCTGGAGTTTTTGCGCCAATCTTGTCCATCCACGGTTTATTCATCCACATAATTGGAGTTTTCGATTGTGTTGTTGTGTCCAAGCCAGGTAGCGCATAAATATGCCCATCAGGTGCCGTAATGGATGGTTTAATTTCCGGGTGCTCCTCCATTACTTTTTTAAAGTTTGGTGCATATTTATCAATCAAATCTTCCAATGGAATTAACATTTCTTGGGTTCCATAACTTACTTCTTCTGCTGAAGTCAACTCCGCACCGTAAAATACATCTGGTAGTTCCATGCTAGCAAAGGCCAGCTGTTTCTTTTGTTTATAATCATCCGAGGGAGCGGTTTTAAATTCAAAATCAATATTTGTCTTCTCCTTCATTTCTTTGAAAAAGCCCATATCTTTCCAGTCAGGTTGCACAGGTGAACTTTGCCCCATCATCGTTAATGTAATAGGTTCCTTTACAATCGGATAACCTGTTTCATTAAAATTTCCATCTGCATCTTTATCCGCACCCGTTTTAGTTTCATTTTTAGCACACCCCGCTACTAAGGCCATACTGGTTAAAAGTACCGTCAAGTAAAATAACGCTTTTTTCCTTTTCTTCATTTTAATTTTCCCCCATAATATTTTATTGACATACTCCACTCTTGGAGCAATGTTCACCCTTTAACAAACTTCAGACGCTACCCCTTTATAGAACCTATTAGAACACCTTTCAAGAAAAAACGTTGTAGGAAAGGATACACGATTAATAAAGGGGCAGCTGATACAATCATGACAGCATATTTTATAATATCAGCAATCCTTGCATGTTCACTTAAGGCCTCTGCACTCCCACTTTGCATCATCATATCTGCCGTCATTTGTTGTTGAATCAAAATTTTCCTTAAAAATAATTGTAATGGGAATAACTTTTCATCTGAAAGGTAAATCATCGCCCCAAAATATTGATTCCAATGACCAACTCCATAAAATAATGCCATCACTGCAACAATAGGCGCAGACAGTGGTAATACAATTTGGAAAAATGTTCTGAATTGTGAAGCTCCATCCATTTCAGCGGCTTCTTCCAATCCTTTTGGGATCGTCACTTTAAAGAAAGTCATGGTGACAATAATATTCCACATCGCAGCAGCACTCGGAATCACCAATGACCAAATCGTGTTGACCATACCTAAATCTCTGACAAGCAAGTAAGTAGGAATTAATCCGCCTTCAAAAAACATCGTGAACACAAATAATGCCATGATGACTTTTTTTCCAATCAATTCTTGCCTAGAGAGTGCATAAGCTGCCGGTAATGTAACAGCTAAATTAATAAAGGTGCCTAACAATGTATAAAAAATGGTATTGCGATACCCGATCCAAATGTCGGTATTTTGAAATACACGCCGAAAACCCTCAAAGGTGATCCCTTTTGGCCATAACCACATTTGTCCAGAGTTTACAAAAGAAGGATCACTAATGGATGCGCTAATAATATAAATTAGTGGATACAGAATAATAATTATAAAAAACCAAACTAGGACCTTATTGCAAATATCAAAGATTCGATCTGACTTTGTTTGTTTAATTTCCATATCGATGCTCCTTTACCATAGGCTTGTCCCCGTTTTTCTAGCCAGCCTATTAAAGGTTATGAGAATAATAAAATTAATAACTGAATTAAATAAACCAACTGCTGTGGAATAACTATACTGTCCATTTAACAAACCTGCTTCATACACATAGGTTTGAATCACCTGGGAAGATTCCAGATTCAGTGGATTTTGCATTAATAGAATTTTTTCAAAACCAACAGACATAAAGTTACCCATATTTAAGATTAATAGAATGATAATTGTCGGTAGGATCCATGGAATATTAATATGCCTTATCCGCTGAAGTCTGGATGCACCATCTACTTTTGCTGCTTCATGCAGTTCTGTATCTACACCTGCGAGCGCTGCCAAATAAATGATTGCTCCCCACCCAAGATTTTGCCATTCATTAGAAAAGACAAAGATGGTTTTAAACCATGATGGTTCTGTCATGAAACTAATCGGTTCAAACCCTAAAAATTGGATAATGTTGTTCACAATCCCGGTGACTGGGTTGAGAAAGGCAATAATCATACCCACAAAAACGACGACTGATATAAAATGGGGTGCATACGTAATCGTTTGCGCTATTTTTTTAAATTTGCCTTCCCTAAGTTCATTTAAAGATAAGGCGACAATGATCGAAATTGGAAATAGCAATAATTGATATAAACTGATCCCTAATGTGTTCTTTATAAGATCCCAAAAGTAATGGGAATTGAAAAATCTCGTAAAATGTTCTAATCCAACCCATTCACTACCTAATATCCCTTTTGATGCGACGAATTTTTTAAAAGCAATTTGCAATCCATACATGGGATAATACTTAAAGACTAGGAAATACAGTAAAGCTGGGGCTAATAAAACGTACAATTGCCAATTTCTCTTTATTTTCCTTCGCTTCAGCCCATTTTTCTTTGGAATTGGGCCTACCGCAGTCATTTCATTCCCATTCAAACGGTGCTGTTGATTCATCTGTTTGTTGACAACTCCTTTCTCTTTTATATTGGATTAGCGACCAATCCTATAAATATTTTATTGATTTTCACGACGATCCTCCTCGTCTGAATAAACTAATTTCATATCCTAAATAACAACTGAGCCCATTTCCGACTCCGAATTTACCAATACCCTGTTTGTCAACAAAATACTTTTTTGTAAAAATCATCTCCTTCTTTATTACAGGCCAAAAGACTACAGTTATACGCTTACACAAAAAAAAGCTATCAACTAAGACTTGTCTATTAAATATCTAATTAAAGAATAACATAATCAGATAAGAAATGAAATATAATTTTGGTTTTTTATATATTTTTATGTTTTTTCATAACATTGCCGTATATTGTTTTCATGCTTAAGTCTGTTGATACACCAATAATTGGAATACAAACCACCATTCAAAAGTTTGAGCTTCTTATTCATAGTAAAAAAGTAACCACTTGACTGAATTTTCAATTCAGTAGTGAATTAATATTTTATTTGTATTATACTTTAATAGAAATTAAAATTCAAAAGGCAGGTGAGAACTAATTTATATAGAAAAATGGTGCGTTCATTCTTCCGTCATGTTAAAAGCGGGAATGAATAATAAGACTAGATTACAAGGAGAGGAAGTAGAATGAAAAGTAGCTTTTCGATCTTTACCTTATTTGTAGTTATTCTAGGCAGTATTATAGGATCATTTACTAAGGAATCACTCGCAATGAAGACGGATGAGAGCTCGGCATCCTATATTGATGTAACGACAATAACGGAAGATGGCAATACCGTAAAGGGTTCTCCAATGATTACAGCTGTTCCAGATCCTAACAAAGGACCTGTTAAAAGTGTCACATTTTATGCAAAGGCAAAAAATGAACCGGAGGATAATTATTATCCCTATATTACGCAATACTCTAATTTCTCGTGGAGTTGGCCGACAGGAAATCCCTGGGTTCCCGATGGAAAATATCATTTAAAAATGGTCATAAATTACTCCTCAGAGGAAGTAGAATCCATTACAAGGGAAATTATTGTCGATAATTATAGTGAGCCGAACGCACCAGCCTCTCCAAATGAATTAACTGTTCCATCTAGAACAACTTCTAGTGCAACCTTGTCATGGGTAGCATCCACTACAGTCCCTGTTTATAAATACATGATCTATCAGGATGGGAAACATGTAGCTGAAACAACAGAGACCTCTTATACCGTTGATGGATTATCAGCAGGTGAAAAATATACCTTTCAAATCAAAATAAAGGATATTTATGATAACATCTCACTCGATGAAAGCTCTGTCACCATTATCATTCCGTCAGATAACGAAAATGTTGATCCTTTACCTGTTATTGGTACAGTGGAGGCATCCGGTCCAAAAGGAGAAACACCGGGAAGTGACGGCTATTCTGGATTGATACAGTTAAGTGTAACAGCTAATGAAAACGTGCAAAGCGTAGAGTTTCTTGGAAAAATGTTGAATGATCCGGAATCAGCTTATCAAAAATTTCCAAAAGCAAATAAAGAAGGAGATACATTTTCTGTCCCTTGGGATACGACATCCTATCCTGAAGGAAACGCTATAATTAAAGCAATTGCCACGGATTCTGCCGGCCAGGAGAAGACAGTTACTAGTGTTTTTCTTGTAGACAATGTCTCCGATTTTGATACGGATCCAAGTTGGGAACCAGCAGATAGCCCACCTGCAAACCGGATTGTTGGCTATTTGGCTGGCTGGTCTACCTCTGGGTCTTTTAATATATTAAGAGATTTAGATGCAAGTCGATTAACCCATCTCAATTATGCATTTGCAGTGATCGGGACCGACCTTAAGCTGAAAGTGGAAAATCCGATTCAAGATGAAAAAAACTTTAAAGATCTTGCTTTGTTAAAGAAAGAATATCCACATCTAAAAACAATGATTTCAGTTGGTGGTTGGGGTGGTTCAGGAAATTTCTCTGAAGCAGCAGCGAACGAGGAATCGAGAACTATTTTTGCAGAAAGTGCTGTTGACTTCATGATCGAAAATGGTTTTGACGGAATTGACCTTGATTGGGAATATCCGGTTACAGGTGGGGGTCCTGGGACTTCGCCAAATCCGGCAGACCGCGACAACTTTCCACTATTATTAGAAGAGCTGCGTGAAAAATTGGACGAGCAAGGTGAAAAGGATGACAAACACTACTCTCTAACAATCGCAGGTGGCGCCACTGCAGCCTTTGCTGACAATACGCAACTTGGAGTATCACACAAATATTTAGATTATGTGCAAATTATGACGTATGATATTCATGGGACATGGGAGACAAATGCTGATTTTACAGCGCCACTATTTGACGATGAAGGAAAAACGTATAGTGTTGACAAAGCCATTCAGGCATATCTGGATTCTGGAGTTCCTGCTGACAAACTTGTGATGGGTATGCCGTTTTACGGTTATACATACAATGTGACATCAGCAGAAAATAATGGACTACGCCAACCTGTCAATGGAAGTGGTTCTATCACGTATAACAAAATAGTAAAAGATGATCTATTAAACAATGGTTATGAACGTTATTGGGATGATGGCACACAAGTACCTTATTTATTCAACAAAGATGAATTAATATTCATTAGCCATGAAGATGAACAGTCAATCGGGGTAAAGTCCGAATATATTAAAGACCGTGGATTAGGTGGGGCCATGATCTGGGAGCTAAGTCAGGATCATGGAAACAACCTGTTAGCAACCGCCTACAATGTATTAAAAGATCCCATATCGGACAAAACCGTAGCTGATTTGTTGAAACTTGTTGAGCAATTCGAGAGAGATGGAGAATTCGCAAAGGAGGAGCCTCCCCACCATTTAAAGGTCCATTTAACTGCAGTGGAAGTTTTTGAAAAGAAGGAAGATCCTCAAAAGGTAGTCAAACACTTGGAAAGCTTTAAACTGTTACTTGATCATCAGAAGGAAAACAAATCGATTTCTGAAAGAGCCTATAATAGACTCAAAGCCGAAACTGAATCTATTATAATGAAGTGGCAATAAGGTAAAACTTCAAGTGGGGGTTCTTTAATCCCCCACTGATTGGAAAATGATCTTAGGCTAAAGACGCTCCCCCCTCACGTCTTCACCTAATTGTTTTATTGTTCGTTGACCAATACGGTATTCTTCTCGACTTGATCGTTCATCTTTTGATCGTTTAATTGGAGATTATTCGTTGCATTCAAAACAAAGACAGCTAACATCCCAATATATAGTAGAAAGAAGCCAATCACCGTTAATGATAATAATGCTGTCACAGAAAGGATTTGAATAAATAAACCAATCGTATATCCTTTATACTGCATAAAATGCTTGATTGATTGATTCATGGCAGCAAAGGTACCCAAATCCTCGATCACAAGAAATGGAATGGCATACACTTGCGTCGCTAAAAAGGTTAAACAGAAATAAGTTTGAAAGGTTGCAAAGATAAAAATAAAATAACTATCATTGATTTTTAGGTAATACCACCATTCAGATATGGGAATGAGGACGGCAAGTAAGAAAAAGCCGCCTAATAGTAAGGCTCGCTTATAATAACGAAAGAAAAAACGGACAAACAAGGCAAGCGACGCCTTGTTTTTCGTTAATAGATGATGAATGACGGCATAAACGGCTACCGTAACCGGTACAAAAGTAAGCGCAAAAAAGACAATAGCCAAATGATAGGGAAGGATAAAAAGCACGGGGACGAGAAATAAAGACCAACCTATACTAACGCCCATGACCGTTAAAATATTGATAAAAATCTGATGCCCTGTCTTTTTTAGTAGCTTGCTAATCGATAGCATAAAGATCACCCTTCCTAGAATTGCTTAAATCCTTTGCTGTGTTTCCGGATCAAACAACTGCATTTTCTTTAAGTTAAAATATAAATCGGTTTGGGTAAGTGGTTTATATTTCGCATCTGCACTTACTCGGCCAGTTAATTGTTCATCTCCAATATCAAAATAGATAAGCAATTCTGCTCCTAAATGCTCGACCACTTTTAAATTCGCTTTCACTACATTCTCAGTTGGAACGGTCGCCATAAGTTGTGTCGCTAGAATATCTTCCGGACGAATCCCTAAGATCACTTCTTTTCCATCGTATTTCTTGTAACCTACTAATTTCTCATTAGGTACGGTAAATGTATGTGTCGCTGTATGGAGTTGATTGCCCTGCAAACGCGCCTTGACAAAATTCATAGGCGGTGAGCCGATAAATCCAGCTACAAACATATTGTTGGGATTTTCATATAACTCTTCAGGTGTGGCAATTTGTTGAATTTCCCCGGCATTCATGACCACAATCCGTTGTCCCAGTGTCATAGCTTCTACCTGATCGTGCGTCACATAAATAATCGTCGCCCCTAATCGTTTATGCAGTTCCGATAGTTCTACTCTCATTTGCACCCGTAGCTTCGCATCCAGATTACTAAGGGGCTCATCAAACAGGAAAACACTTGGATTTCGAACAATGGCACGCCCCACTGCGATTCTTTGTTTTTGTCCACCACTTAACTCTCGTGGTTTCCGATCTAGTAGATTCTCAATGCTAAGGATTGAGGCAGCTTCTGTAATTTTCTTTTCTATTTCCGCCTTCGGAGTTTTTAAATTTTTCAAACCGAATGCTAGATTTTCTCTGATCGTCATATGCGGATAAAGAGCATAATCTTGGAATACCATGGCAATATCTCGATCCTTCGGATGGACTTTATTCACCAAACGCTCGCCGATATATATATCGCCGCTTGTTTGCCGCTCTAAGCCGGCAACCATACGAAGGGAGGTTGTCTTTCCACAGCCGGACGGACCGACAAACACTAAAAATTCCTTATCATGTACAACAAAGTTGGCATCATTGACCGCCAATACTTTTCCTTTATTCGCATCTTCAAATTCCTTTACGATATTTTCAAATTTCACTTCAGCCATTGTTTTAACCCTCCTATCCTTTCACAGCTCCAATGGTAATTCCCTGTAAGAAATATTTTTGTAATGCTAGGAAAACAATGATCATGGGGACAGCACTGCATACGGCACCCGCCATCATCGCTCCATAATCCTGCAAATTTTCGAACCGAAAACTCGTCAATCCCACTTGAAGCGTTCTCATACTATTTGTGTTTGTAACTAAAAATGGCCAAAAAAAGTTATTCCAATGAGCTACAAAAGTAAAGATACCTAAAACCGCAAGGCCTGGTTTAGAAATCGGCAAAATGATTTTCCAAAAAATCCCGAATTCACTACAGGCGTCAATTCTTCCTGCATCAATCAAAGAGCTTGGTAGGGAGCCCATAAATTGTCTCATTAGAAAAATACTGCCGACTGCCACCATTCCAGGTACGATAATACCAAAATAAGTGTTCTCCATTTGAAAACTATCGACAACGAGAATATATAACGGAATCAGCGTGACTTGCCCAGGAATCATCATCGATGATAATAAGACCCAAAAAATCGCATTTCTACCTGGGAAGCGCAACTTCGAAAATGCGTATCCTGCTAGAGAAGCAAAAAACACATTAATCACTGTACTGACCGTAGCAATAATTGTACTATTTAAAAACCAACGTCCTAGACCACCAACCTGAAAAATTCTCTTATATGCATCCAAGGTAGGATTTTTAGGAATAAGTTCCGGTGGTACCGATGTAATAGCCGATGAATCTTTAAATGAAGAAGAAATCATCCATAGCAATGGAACAAATGTAAACACGGCCCACAGAACAAGTAATAGATAGATAATGGTGAGGCCGATACGCTTCCAAATCTTTCTTTGTAAATCCTTTTTTTCGTCCAGTCTTACTTGATATTGGGATTCTGTTGCGGGTTTCAACTCCATCTTTATCCCCCCTAGTATTCAACATCGCTGGCCATGTATTTAAACTGCAATACAGATATCACAATAATGATAAAGCCTAAAATAAAAGCTTCTGCTGCAGCAAGGCCAAACTGATAATATTCAAAAGCATGCTGATAAATAAGAAAAGCAATGGTCGTTGTCGCAAAGTTCGGTCCCCCTTGTGTCATTACATAGGTTGCTTCAAAAACTTGGAAAGAACCGATCACACCTGTGATGAGCATATAAAGGGTTGTAGGCTTTAATAAAGGCCAGGTGATATTCTTTAGCTTCGACCACCAGCTTGCCGCATCAATATCCGCCGCTTCATATAGTGACCTTGGAATCCCTCCCATGGCCGCTAAATATAAAATGACTCCACTTCCATGTCCCCCAATATAAGTCATTAACATAAGAGAAAATAAAGCCGACTTGGAACTTGCTAACCATAATTGATGATCAAATCCAAAACACCCCAACACAATATTGACAAGTCCTGATTGGGTTGGATCAAACATCCACAACCAGATCAAGGACATGGTAATTCCTGATGTAACAGCTGGTAAATAGAAGGATGCCTTAAAAAAAGTTTGCGATTTTTGGTTGAGCGGAAAAATCATTAAAGAAAGAAAAAACGTGATAATAATATTAACAGGGACTGTTCCTAATGTATAAATGGTCGTGTTTTTCATGGCCTTCCAGAAAATTTCATTTTTCAAAAGATACTTGTAGTTATCCAGTCCAATAAATTTCGATTCCATAATCCCGTATTCTTGGAAACTCATCACAAACGCTGTGATAAGGGGGTATACTGTAAAAATAAGAAATAGCAGTACAGGTAAGGCGATAAAGGCATAACACCAACCATAATCTTTTATAAATTGTTTAAAACTTCCCCATGACCCATTAGGCCTAGACTTCATCACGGAAGTGGCCATTACTTCATCTCCTTTCTAAGCAAAAGCGCAAGCGCCTGTTAAGCGAGTACAAATTTATTGATAAAGGATGAACAGCTAAGTGCGCGACGTCCTTTCGCCTCGTCTGCACTAGTAAGTCCTTGTACTTCGCGACGCTGTTCTGACCCACATCCTGTGGGCCTCCGTTTTTTCCGGCAAAGTTGTTCTGACTCCTATTTCCTGAAATATAGAATTATCTACCTCCAAACGGTAGATAATTCTATATTGTGCTAACAGCTTCTATTCAAGAAGTTGATCGGCTACTTTCGTCCACTGTTCCACCGCTTCTTCTGGTGTTAATTCACCTGATATAAATCCTTGGAATTTCGGTGTAATGCCATCATTTTTAAGTTGTGCGTATTTTTGTGCTAGATCTGGATCTAGCTTGGCTCCTGGGACCACATAATCCAATGTTCTTTGGATAAATTGACCATTCTCTGTTTCAAGTTGGAGCAAGTCTGCATACATTTCCTGACCTGATTTTCTAGCAGGTGGGATAAACATCGTTGCTGCCGCAATGCTCGATTTCGTTCCTGTTAAATGTTTTAATACTTTGGCTGCGTTTTCAGTATGCTCATCACCTTTGTATTTTTTCTGCTTGAATAACCACATTCCACCACCGCCACCAGTTGCGACTTCCTTCTCTCCTTCATTATGCGGGAATGGCAGTAAGACAAAATCAATTTTTTCTCCATCTATTTTTCCTGCATCGATTTCTTCATTACGGTTGTCATTAAAGCGAACTTGATAAGGACCTGTACGCCCATAAATGCCTACCTCAATATCGCCAAACATATCAATAACCTTTTGGGCATCAAAACCTGCTGTTTCCTTTGGCATGACGCCTTCATCCATCATCTTTTTCATAAAATTCATTGTTTCGATTGCTTTATCGCCATCCCAATGGAATTTTCCATCTTCATCAACAGTACGTAAAACTCCATTATTTCTCATCAGATGTTCATAGGTTTCTGTATCACCAGCAGTAGCAAAACCATAGATTTTTTTACCATCTTTGTTTTTCATTTTTGAAATCTTTTCAGCAATTTCGTAAAATTCTTGCCACGTCCAACCATCTTTCATAATTTTATCGACATCCGCTCCAGCTTCTTCCATTAATTTGCGATTTCCACCCCAAGTATGAATAGAAATCCACTGGGAAATGGCCCAAAGCTTATCATCTGTCGAAAAATTATCGATGGCGAATTGCTCCATATCTTCCAAATCTTCATCCGTCATATAATCATCAAGAGGGACAGCTAATCCTGTGTCAATAAATTTTGTCTCCATCACAGAGAAAAAGATATCCGGAGGATTACCAGAGTTTAAGGCGACATCAAATTTCTTCGGCCCCTCTTCCCAAGACAGTATTTCATGCTCTACTTTAATATCTGGATTTTCTTCTTCTACTTCTTTAATCAGTTCGATTAAATCATCTTCATAGCTTTGTTGTCCTGTCTCCTCATTTTCACGATAATGGGGATAAGTCCAAACAGTAATGACATCTTTTTTTCCTTTTTTCTTGCCTCCACCGCCAGATCCGTCTGCCTCTTTCCCACTACAGCCTGACACGATTAACAGTAATGCTACAATTAAAATTGAGAACTTTTTCATTTTCCTCCCCCTTGCATTTCGTTTCGTATTCCATTCTGATTCACTACTGCTCCCTCACCCCCTTTGATGACAGGTAAGAATGAATGAAGTTGTGCAGTCTAGGTCTTAATCGAAGAATGCCATTCTGATTTTTTGCATGCACCCGATTTGTTAATAAAATAACCGTTATATTTAACTGTGGATCGAACCAAATGCTCGTTCCAGTGTATCCTGTATGCCCATATGCATAAGGAGATAAGAGATCCCCACTCGCTAATGTTCCTTCACTTTGTAATTGCCAACCTAATCCTCTTCCCTCTTGGTCATATGGGGTAAAGTTCTTTCTAGCTAACTCTAGAACTGAATTCGATAAGATCCTTTTACGGTTGTAAACCCCTTCATTTTCGATCATGGAAGCAAATTTCATTAAATCATTAAGCGTAGAGAAGAGCCCAGCATGCCCGCTCACTCCACCCATCGCTTCCGCATTGTCATCATGAACCATTCCATATTTAAAATCACGGAGTTCATCAGAATATGTCGTTGCAGCAAACCGGTCCTTAGGAAAGGGCAAATTAAAGCCCGTTTCCTTCATATCTAGTGGCTTAAAAATATGTTCATCTACAAAACTAGCAAAAGATTGTTGGCTGATCTCTTCAATGATTTTAGCTAATAATATGAAGCCTAGATCACTATAAATAACCCTTTTCCCAGGTTCTTCTACTAAGGTCTCATTACATATTCTTTCGATAATTTGCTCCTTTGATATTTTTTCTAGATAAAACCTTCGATGAGCAGCCAAACCAGAAGTATGTGTTAATAAATGCTGGATCCTGACCTCTTCCTTCTCGTTTTCCCCAAAGCGTGGAAGGAAATAAGAAACCCGGTCCTTTAAATGAAATGCCCCTTCACCTAATAGCTTTAATATTGCCGGAAGTGTTGCGACTACCTTTGTTAAAGAAGCAAGATCATAAATTGTTGCTTCTTTAACTGGTTGTGGTGCTGGATGCAAAGTCCGTGAGCCGATACTCTCCTTCACAATCGTTTGGCTATTTCTAGAAATCGATATGGCGGCCCCAGGGATATTGGCTTCAGCGATTTCTCTTTCTAAGAAGGTTAAAACCTTTTCTCTTAATTGTTCATCTAGCGTATTAAGCATTTGATTGTTGTGCAAGTTCAATCGCCTTCCTTACAAAGCCTTTTGCTTGATCTATATAGGCAACAGCCTCTTCATATGAGACTTCAGCCTCTAACATGACGATGGCTGGCTTCACCTTTAAATTTGTTTCTTCCAATGCCTTTTTCGCTTCTTCAAATGTCTTCCCAGTAATGGTCATCAGCATGGTTCGCGCTCTATCTACTAACTTACTATTCGTTGGTTGGACATCAATCATAAGATTCTCATAGGCTTTCCCCATTTTAATCATCGAAACCGTCGTGAACATATTCAGCACCATCTTATGAGCCGTGGCTGCCTTTAATCTTGTAGATCCCGTCAACACCTCTGGTCCGACTACCACTTCAATGGAGTAGTCTGCCAGTTTTCCAATCGGTGTATCATGATTAGAAGTAAGTCCAATCGTTTTTACACCAATCGATCGAGCATATTCAAGTGCCCCAATCACATAGGGCGTTCTGCCACTTGCTGCAATTCCAACTACGATATCCTTCGTGGTTAGCTTCCTTTCTTTTAAATCTTGCGCTCCGCCTTCAGGATCATCCTCTGCCCCCTCTACCGCGACAAACATCGCCTGGTTGCCCCCCGCAATAATCCCTTGCACCATTTCTGTAGGAGTGTAAAAGGTCGGTGGGCACTCTGCTGCGTCTAAGACTCCTAACCTTCCACTCGTACCTGCTCCAATATAGAACAGGCGTCCACCTTGTTGTAAAGCATGATGGATTTGATCTGTTGCTTCCGCAATCGAAGGCACGACAGATTGGATCGCTTCAATGACCTTTTCATCTTCCTCATTCATAAGTTGAATCATTTGCAGGGTAGACATTTGATCAATATCCTTTGAGTTTTCATTTACCTGCTCTGTTATTAATTCCGAAAGTTTTATTTCCATTTCAACACGCCTCTCCTAATGTCTCGGGGTTGTTTAATGGCTCCCTTAACTCTTTATTCATTCCAAGTTTTGTAATCTTATTTCGACTAGTTCCGTCCAATCTTTTGCAGTAAGAGCTAACTTTACAATACCATGAGTGAAATTAAAATTCAATATAATTCAGTGTATATTGTATGATCGTTTCAAAGAAAACCTATTTTACTTATTCAAACTTATCCCCAAGTGATGGAACCTAGGACAACAGGTTTCGAGGCACCTGTCGCTTTAGGTACATTTGCAGGATGATGATGAATCGTTTCATTGCCAAGAATGGCAAAAGCAATCGCCTCTTTCGCCTCTGAGGAAAATCCAAGATCCTCCTGTGTACGAATCACCACTCCTGGTAAAAGCCTCTGCAGAAATTGCAGTAAAGTCTTATTTAAACTTCCTCCACCCCCTACAATCATTTCATCAATTGGGAACTTAGGAAAAATAAATCTCTCATAGGCATCTGCAATTGATTTTGCTGTGAAATAAGTTACCGTTGCGATTACATCATTCGCTTCTAACTGCTGATGATCTTGGATAATTTTTTCGGCAAATGAGCGACCAAATCGTTCCCGCCCTGTTGACTTAGGCGGTTGTTTAGTGAAGAAATCCATCTCCATCCAAGTGTCTACCAATGAATGTTGTACTTGGCCTAAAGCGGCCCACTTCCCCCCATCGTCAAAAGGTTGACCCTTTATAATTTGACAAACCTCGTCAATCACCATATTTCCGGGACCTGTGTCAAAGGCTAATAGATCATCCAATTTTCCCCTTTTTGGAATGGCTGTTACATTGCCAATTCCACCAATATTTTGCAAGGCGACTCCCTTTTCATCACTTCGGTATAGAAGATAATCGGTATAAGGAACAAGTGGGGCTCCTTCTCCACCTGCTGCCATATCCATAGAGCGAAAATTGGCGATCACGGACACCCCAGTCTCATAAGCGATCACTGCCGGCTCGCCAATTTGCAAGGTCGATCGCTCATATATGTCCCCTCCATGGGGCAAATGGTAAACGGTCTGTCCATGTGAAGCGATAAAATCTAGTTTTTCCAATGGAAGATGAGCTTGTTTGCATACTTCCTTCACAGCTTTTGCCAATAAATAGCCTAGTCGAAAATTTAACTGACAAACGAGGGAGACATTTGAACGATCGGGATCCATGCATTGAAAAATAGTCTCCTTGTCTTTCTTGGAAAAAGTCATCGTAATAAAATGGAGTAATTCAACTTCTGTCTCAAGTCCCGCCCCATTGATTCGCACAAGCGCTGCATCAATCCCATCAATCGATGTGCCCGACATGAGTCCAACCGCTAATTTAGACATAAAATCCACCTCCTACCCCTCTGTTATATAATGAGATGCTAGGGGAAATGCACCCGTTGCAGAGATGTTTGTTTGATCTCTGATCCACTCGATCTCGCCGACCAATGAAGATAGAACTCTTTCAAATTCAGATTGAACATACATATTCTTTTCTAGAAGCGAGCCTTTACTCGCAACCTTTAGAGGAAGATCCAATTGCAATTTTTGACATAAGAGCGCTGTTTGTTTCGCCAATTCTTCTCCTGCCTGGTAAAAGTATTTCCTTGCCTCGTGATTCCCTTTTTCGGCCTCATTAAAAATCGAGATTGATAATGCGGCGATTTCACCTTTATTTGCCTGGTAAATAAATTCCTTGATCTCTTCCGCTCTCTTCGCACCAATTTCACGTAGTAAAGCTTGTGATAAGGGAGAATGTGGGCTATTGTGATCCGCTTCTTCAGTTATTTGTCGAAAGGCTTGCATCACAACATGGTATGAGCTTCCTTCGTCACCAAGAAGATGCCCCCATCCCCCCGTATATCCTTCCTTTTCTCCTTTACGGCCGTAAGAGATCGAGCCCGTTCCTGCAATCGTTAGAATCCCATTCTCATCACCCAATATCGCATGATAAGCTAAGATCGCATCATTCACTAGAATAATTGGAAGGGTGGTTCTCTCCTGCAAATAGCGCTCAAGTTTCGATCGATGATTTTTCGCCTCAATCCCCGCAATCCCTGCAACAATGACTTTACACCTTTCTCCATATGTACTATTAAGACACTCTGTAATCGCTTTCCATAAATGGTTAGAAGCTTTCTGAAAATCTACTTGCATATTTCCAAATCCTGTTTCCACTGAAAAAAGAATATTTTTTTGCTGATCCATAATAATCGCGTTTGTTTTCGTCCCACCTGCATCTATTCCGATAATGTAGGTCATAAGCAATCTCCTTCAGCAAGCAATTTTACATTTCAAATCTATGAATACGTATATAAAATTATATTTCAAATCTATTTTAATATGACCAACTTTTTATTTCAAGCTCTTTTAATATGATTCTTTTAAAATGTTGGCCGAACCAAAAGCGCAAGCGCCCGTTTAGCGACGTACAAACTTTTTTAGGGGCCTGACGAGATAAAGGAAACACCATGAGCTTGAAAAGCGAATGGATGTTGACTTATCGTAGGAGGGCACCGAAAGTTTGCTAGTCGCTGGGCGCTGGAGCCAGACGTCAATACCCACTTTTAGAATTTATCCACAAGCTAGAATTTTATAGTACGCTAAGCAATAAAAAAAGCAATAAAATGGTTTGACCCATTTTATTGCTTTCTTCATTCGCCCACTTCATCCAATTTTTTATTCCACTTGCGCAACTCCAATTCTATTTCAGCAAGTTGTTTTTCCAAAGGATGCAAGTTCCCCTTCACATACTCAAGTTTCTCTAAATCATGCTGTAATCGGACATAATCCGCCTTTAAATCCTCAATTTTATAGATGATTTCTTTTTTATGCATATGATCACCTTCTCCTCTTAGACTCATTTTATCACAATTTTTCTATTTAATTGGATGCACGAGTAGTTTCTCCAACATACACATCCCGACCTGCTCCTAGTCCTGACAAGATGGTTCCTACCGCAACAAGAAGGAGGAATGATAATGGTAAGGTCCATGATTGGGTATAATCAAATAGTATACCGATCAATATTGGACTAATGGCGGCCAATAAGTAGCCGACCGACTGAGCCATCCCTGATAATTGAGCAGCCTGTGTAGAATCAGCTGCACGCAAACTAAATAACGTGAGAGCCAAACTGATACATGCACCTTGGGCAATTCCCAAGAGCAACACACAAGCAGAGAGAAATATAGTACTACCGCCGATTAACAAGCCAATAAGACTAACAATATAAAAAATCCCGACAACCATGACAATCGGACGCTGATTTTTCATTTTGCCTGCCAACACAGGGGTCACAAAGTTAGCCGGTAAGCTGCAAAATTGCATAAAGCTTAGCATCCAACCTGATGCAGCAATGCTAAAGCCTTTATTGACTAATATCTCCGGAAGCCAAGTGATAGGACCATAAAATAGGATTGATTGGAGTCCAAGAAAAAGGGTCACTTGCCAAGCGATCGGAGAACGAAACATGCTTGTGATCGATAAACCTGCCGGCTGCAACCCATGTTTTCCCGCAAATTTCAGCACTTGTGGGAACCAGATTATCGCTGCAATCAGGGCCATCATCCCCCACACAAGCAATGCTTTATGCCACCCGAGCCCAAGACCTTTGGCTAAAGGAATGCTTAAGCCCGAAGCGGTCGCTGCACATAGTCCCATTGAGGTGGAATAAATACTCGTCATAATTCCCACTTTATAAGGGTAACGTTGTTTGACGATCGCAGGCAATAAAACATTGCAGATCGCAATGCCAATTCCAATCAACGCCGTACCAAGAAAAAGAAGATTTAAATTTCCAGACGAGCGAATGAGGGCCCCTATTAACAATACCAACAAGCTTACAAAAATAGTCGCTTCATTCCCCCACCTTTTTCCGATAATGGGCGCAATGATCGAAAATAAAGCAAATGCAAGCAACGGTAAAGTCGTAATCATTCCAGCTACCCCATTGGATATGTCGAAATCCGCTCGTATCGTGCCAATCAAGGGACCGACCGATGTAATCGCTGGCCGCAAATTAAAGGCGATAAAAATAATACCGAGAATTAAAAGTAAACTTTGCATAGAAGATTCTCGACCCAAATCCTTATGATTCATCCCAACAAAACCTCTTTCTTTATAGAAAAATGCAAGCTGACTCCACTTGCAACCCATTTTAATAGAACAATTTTAACAAAGATCAAACATTTGTAAGAAAAGATTTATTCTTATACGATAACATAGATAAGGCTTATTTTTGAATAATTAAGATAAAAATGTTGATAGAGGTGATCATGTGAGAGCAATTTTAGTTGAAGAGAAAGATCAATCATTATATATTGGGGATTTTGAAAAACCGACAATTGGCCCCAATGAAATGCTTGTCAAAGTAAAGGCCACTGCTTTAAACCGAGCTGATTTATTACAAAAACGGGGTTTGTATCCACCACCATTAGGGGCTTCCCCGATTTTAGGCCTTGAAATGAGCGGCATTGTCGAGGAGCTTGGGGCTAAAGTTACTGGTTGGAAAAAAGGGGATCGTGTTTGTGCTCTACTTCCTGGGGGAGGCTATGCCGAATATGTTTCCATCCCCGCCGATATGGGTATGCGTATTCCCGAACAACTTTCCTTCGAACAAGCGGCCGCCATCCCTGAAGTTTTCCTCACTGCTTATTTAAATATGTTTTGGCTAGGAGACTTGCAACCTGGGCAAACGATTCTGATTCATGCTGGGGCAAGCGGGGTAGGAACAGCTGCTATTCAACTAGCTAAAGAAATAGGAGCCAAAATTATTGTAACAGCGGGAACACCCGAAAAAAGAGAGCTATGTCTTTCTTTAGGAGCTGATTATGCGATTGATTATAAAGCGGGACCATTTTCGCAAAAAGTAGAGGACGCTACAGATGGCCAAGGTGTTCATCTCATTCTTGATTTCATCGGGGCAAGCTATTGGGAAGAAAATATTCGCTCTTTACAATTCGATGGTAAACTCATAATTATTGGAACAATGGGAGGCGCAAAGGTTAAAGAGGTTGACCTTGGGAAGCTCTTATCAAAAAGAATTCAAATCATTGGGACAGCTTTACGAACACAGACGCCGGAAAAGAAAAGCCAATTAACACAAGACTTTTCCAGCTTCGCATTAGATAAATTTGCCTCTGGAGACATGCAACCGATCCTAGATTCTACTTGGGATTGGAAAGACGCCAATCAGGCCCATGCCCATATGGAACAAAATCGAAATGCAGGAAAGATTGTGTTACGAGTAAATCCTTAATCAGAAGCTTATATTCTCCATTTTAGGTTAACCGAGTTATAAAGATCATGATGATCACTACAGTGTTGCTATGCCGTACACAAGCAAGGAGAGAATATAATGAAAATAACCGAACTTGATGCACAGCAATTAGGAAGAGTACTCATTCAAACATCTATGATCGCTATTCATCAGGGAGATAAGAATTTGCAGGAAACGATACTTGAACTAGATTCCTTTTTTAAAAATGCAAAGGAGTGGGAATTTGCAAAAGACCTTTTTACCTGTCGCACAGATGAAATAGCAGATAAATGGTATGGCGGCAAAGGCGATATTATCGGATTTTACTTTCAAGAAAAATAATTCGCCCTTTATATCTTGAATTTTCTTCTCGACCATGATTCCCATACTATCGCTTAAAATTACTTGATCCTTATCATCTGCAGAAACCTCTTTTTTTCCCTCCAATGTTTTGAATCTTCTTTAATAGCTAAAGCTAATAGGAGATATGAACAGAGGAATGAGTGGAAATGAATGTGGTTTTAAATGTATTTAAGCGATTTTTCTTAGAGCGGTTCCATGATGAATCAGCGTTAATGGCGTATTATTTTATGTTGGCCATTTTCCCGTTTTTGGTATTTTCTTTTGCCATTATTAGCCTGCTCCCTGTCCAGTCGGAAGATGTGCTCACTATATTAGAACCTTATATTCCAAAAGGTAGCTTCAGTTTAATTGAAGATAACATCATGGGCATTGTCGGTAGAAATCAGACAAAACTCGCTTCTTTTAGCTTACTTGCAGCTTTTTGGATCGCTTCTATGGCTGTTCAGGCGCTTGTTCGCTCGATGAATGAGGCCTATCGTGTAATCCGCGAGGAATCTTTCTTCCTAGCCTTAGGAAAAGACCTGATTTTAACGGCAGGGTTGATGATCACCTTAACTGTTTCTCTATTGATCCCAATTGGAGAAGAAATCAGCCGAGTCTTCTTGGTTGCCCACCTACCATCAGCATTTTACCACTGGTGGGCAGTTGTGAAATGGGGAATTGGTTCCATCTATTTACTATTCTTTTTTCTCCTTTTATATAAGACCGTGCCGAGTTCTAAAATTCGTTTTTCTCATGCTCTACCCGGGGCCATTTTCTCCACTATTGGATGGCAAACTGTCACGATTGGCTTTACCTATTATGTCAGCTATTTCGCCAGTTATACAAAGCTTTATGGCTATATGGCCAATATGATTGTCCTAATGATTTGGTTTTATTTTACCGCTGCTGTGCTGTTAATAGGCGGCCTCATCAATGCCTCTTGGATCGATAAACATGCATAAGCTTATTGTAATAAAAAAATCCCCGGATGTCTCATCTTTGAGAATCCAGGGATTTTTTATATTTGCAAACTTTGTTTTGGTTGATTATAGACATCTTCGTCTAATTCGCCGGTCATTTTTCCTGTCAGTACTCCTGCCGTCATACTTCCACTTACATTTAAGGCAGTTCTTCCCATGTCAATTAAGGGCTCAACCGAAATTAAGAGACCGACGATTCCAATTGGTAAATCCATAGCCGAGAGAACAAGTAACGCAGCAAATGTGGCTCCTCCCCCTACTCCGGCTACTCCAAATGAACTGATCGCTACAATCAAAATCAATGTCCCGATAAATACAGGGTCAAGGGGATTAACGCCTGCTGTAGGGGCAACCATGATGGCTAACATAGCAGGATAAATACCCGCACAACCATTTTGTCCGATCGATAATCCAAAGGAACCGGCAAAATTAGCGATCCCTTCCGAGACACCTAATGCTTGATTTTGTGTCTTAATGTTTAAAGGTAATGTCCCGGCACTTGAACGAGAAGTAAAGGCGAATGTTAAAACCGGCATCACCTTTTTAATATAGGTAATGGGATTCTTGCCAACTAATAAGAGTAAAAGCATGTGTACAATAAACATCACAATGATCGCCACATAAGAGGCAACCACAAATTTACCTAGTTTGACAATCGCTGAATAATCACTTGTTGCGGTTACTTTTGCCATCAAAGCTAAAACCCCATACGGTGTTAAACGAAGGATCAGGGTAACCATCCTCATCACAATCGTGTAAATCGTTTCAATAATCTTTGCGAAAAATTCACCGTGCTCCGGCTCTTTTCTTCTTACACCCAAATAAGCTATTCCGATAATAGCGGCAAATATCACCACTGCAATCGTAGAAGTGGGTCTTGCTCCTGTTAACTCCATAAATGGATTCTGTGGGAATAAGCTAATAATTTGTTGTGGGATCGTCATATCTTCTACGTCTCCCACCGTTTGTTCTAACTGTGTATTTCTTTCCGATTCTGCCTCCCCAGCCTCAAGCTCAATGCCTTCCAAGTTAAACCCTAATGATGTTACAATTCCAATCGCTGCCGCAATCGCCGTTGTCCCAATTAAAATTCCAATCACTAAGGCGCTAATTTTTCCCAAGTTACTTGTTAGCTTTAATTTTGTAAAAGCTGACACAATCGAAATAAACACAAGCGGCATGACAATCATTTTCAGAAAAGATATATAACCACTACCTACAATATCAAACCATTCAATCGAATGCTTTGTCACATTCGAATCTGTCCCAAATACAAGGTGAATATAAAGTCCAAGAACAATCCCTAGGCCTAATGCAGAAAAAACACGTTTTGAAAAAGAAAGATGCTTCTTTTGCATATAAAATAAAAGCCCTATTAAAAGTAGGAGTAGGATAATATTGGCAATCACCCACAAGGTATTCATCAAATGACTCCTTTCCTAAGCAGGTATAGATCCTCCATAATATATTCCCACATTTTCGGATTCATAACCAAGATTGTGGATTGAAATAAGAAAGCTTTCCTTCTTCTGCTTGTAACAAGACAGGTACCCCAAAAGGCAAAGTAATCGCAGGTTCACAATGTCCCGCCCTTACATTCATTACTGTTGGCTTTCCAAATGGAGCAATAATTCTTCGAAATACATCTTTTACTTGAAAACTGTTCAGGTTGCTCGATTGGCAATCAGTCCAGCTCCCTAATAGAATTCCTTCCGTCTCATCAAACTTTCCGGCTAAAGCTAACTGTGTCAGCATTCGATCAATTCGATAAGGCTCTTCCCCTACATCTTCTAAAAATAAGATTTTCCCTTTGGTATTGATTTCAAAGGGCGTACCTAGCAAGCTGGTGATAAGAGCTAAATTTCCTCCTGTTAAGATTCCTTCCGCCTTTCCAGGTACAAGGCATTCCATAATTTCTCCAGGAGGATTTTCTATTCTTCCACTAGAATGGGCGTTTGTTAAAACCGAGAGCAACGATTGAATTGTAAAGTCAGATGCGGAAATCAGATCTGATGCAGGCATGGGACCATGAATGGTCACAAGATCACTTTTCTGTTGTAAAGCAATATGTAAGGCTGTGATGTCACTATAACCAATTAGCATTTTTGGATGATTGGCAATCATATCGAAGTCAAGAAAAGGAAGGATTTGCATGGCTCCATACCCACCTCGCAAACAAAATATCGCGTCAATGTTGGGATCGGCAAACATCTGATTCAGTTCATTCGCACGCATGATGGCAGGACCTGCCAAATAGCCACCCTCATTTTGATAACAAGTCAATCCCACTTTTACTTGGAAACCAAGATTTTTTAAAACAGCAATCCCCTTATTTAATTTTCCTTCATCTGTTGGGCCAGCTGGAGCCGTCAGACCGATTTTATCTCCCACTCCCAATCGCTTTCTTATTTCCATTCTGTGCACTCCTTTGTTTATTGCTCCTATCTTCATAGTATTCTTTTTTGCCTTATCCATGCTCTAACTTTGTCTTTAGCGAATGTTAATCGGGCCCAAAATTGAAGAGAATCGGGCGGAAGTTGAGGATTATCGGGCCAACCTTACCCCTAATTGGGCGAAGAATACCAATAATCGGGCCGGATTCACACTTAATAGGGCCGTAGCAACTTATTCCTCAAAGTTTTAATACAAAGTAGATATCTTGTCGTTCTACCTTTACCTATGACCTTGAGGTTTAGTTCGGAGAGAAACTTTTTAACAACGGAGCTAGATGGTATCCGCAAAAATTCCCGACATTCCCGATTTGTAATTTCAGATCCAACTAAGTAATAATAATCAATTAACGCATGAATTGGGGCGGTATCATCTACTTTTTGACACCTTTGACAGATCCATACCCTTTTTTTCACAATAGAAAAGCTTTTGCACCCCTCACAATATACCCCCGATAAGAGCTCAGCTTTATCCACTTTATATTTCTTCATAACGTCAGGATTGTCTGGTGTATGGAGGTTTATTAGCAACTGTGATAGTTGAAGCATGTCTTTCCTGGTAAAGATTCTTTTTGGATGCTGTCGATAAAAATTGTCGACCCTTTGTCTAATGGCATCCGGGCGAATAACCTGTTTTGCAACAGCGGGATAATTGGGATTAGGTAAAATAATGGATGATTGATGGGTGAATACCACAATTGAAGCAGTCGGAGGAATCGGAAAAGAAAAACTGCGAAGTAATCTCATTAAATGAAAGAGCTGGTTACTTACTTGTTGAATGGGGTTAGAAAATGATTCCGTGATTTCCGGCAACTCTCTTATCAATTGATTTTCTTCAATTAAAATGCGACCTTTTAAATTTTTAGCTTCTAAAAGAAGAATCGTTTCAGGAGATAAAAGCAAAAAGTCAATCTGGTAGTAGGAACCATCTGGCAGAGGTAAACGAAGACTTTGAAAAATAAAAAGTTCTTCATGAGGGATATGAGAAAGGTAATAATCAAGTGACTGCTCACCATAAATACCTGCATTGCAACGAGCCAACTGGGCTTCCACTTGATACCAACTAGGATGACTTTTTAGCAATCGCCGCAATAAAGACGTAAGTTTTTCTTTTTCAATCGAAACTCCTCTTTTCTTTTTAATTCTACTCAAAATACCACCTTCTTTAAGATATTTATTTACCATGTCCTACTTCGACAAAAAGTGGAGAAGTCCTTTATTTTAGAAACGAAATTTCCAAAGATTGGGCCGAGCGTGGACGTAATCGGGCGGAAGTTGAAGACTATCGGGCCAACCTTACCCCTAATCGGGCGAAGAATACCAATAATCGGGCCGTGTTTTTTTTATTTCTGCAAAGATGACAATCCCCCTTCACTTTCGTTAAAATAGTGAAAAGGAGAATTTTTAACCCAGGAGAGGGTAATATGCTATTAAATGAATCGATGCAGTATATAAAAAGAATCAAGATTCTTAATGACCGGATTCCATCTTTATCTACATATCCTTTTGATTTACCTGTTGTACAAGCATTAGATGAACTTACTTTTCATCCACAGGTTACTTATCTCATTGGCGAAAATGGCATGGGGAAATCAACCTTATTAGAGGCGATAGCGATTGCGTATGGATTTAATCCTGAAGGCGGGAGTTTTAATTTCAATTTCTCCACTTATGATTCCCATTCACCACTTGAACAATATTTACGTTTGAGCAAAGGCGCGTACAAACCAAAGGATGGATTTTTCCTGAGAGCCGAAACCTATTATAACGTCGCTTCTAATATCGAGGAATTGGACAGCGAGCCACTAGGTGGAAGAAAAATTATCGATCAGTTTGGTGGTGTTTCTCTACATGAACAATCTCATGGAGAATCCTTTTTCGCGACATTTTTAAACCGTTTTCGAGGACAAGGCATTTATCTTTTAGATGAACCCGAAGCCGCCTTATCCCCTTTACGGCAATTATCCATGTTAGCGCGTATGCATGAGCTTGTGGAACAAGATTCCCAATTTATCATTGCCACTCATTCTCCTTTACTGATGGCTTATCCTCACGCTACGATTTATGAATTTTCCGAGGATGGAATCAAAGAAACAACCTTAGAAGAAACGAATCACTATCTTTTATTCAAACAATTCTTTGAGGACAAAGATAGGCTTTTACATCATTTGTTTTTATAGGGGATGTTCAAAAAGTCCGGTAAAAATGACACTTCGAATTTCTTCGTTGGCTTATTTCTGCGCTGCTCATGTATCAGGAAAAAAAAGATCTTCTGCTAAAACCGCCCACGTCCTGTGGGCAACGCAGAAGTCAGTACTTCCTGTACAAGTCCGCTCCTTGGAAAAGAAAACCACTTTTCCGGCGTGCGATGCGGATTCAGGGAAGCTTTCCTTGTGCTCGAAACTGCGCCGCCTCGAACTTTCGACGCACAGGATGTGCTAGTGTCGGCGTTGCTGACAGGACGTCAGCGTAGTCGCCGACGGGTCCTTTTTATCCTCCTTTTTGAACACGTACTAATAGGTGGCCCACCCGAATTTTGTCGAAAGAAGGTTATGAAGTATGAATGTGACCATTATTGGTTTAACTGTTGTATTAATTCTTGTTTTGCTTTTACCATTTACTGTGAAAACCGTTGAAGAAAATCTTGAGGCTTTTTTATTTTTAATGGGACTAGCTGCTGCATTTATAAGTCAAGTCCTTGATCGGTCTTTATTTTTCAAGGCTTTAGAAGATCCGATACATATTACTTTGGCCGTTTTAATTGCAGGTTTATTGTTCCGTTGGTTACAAACACCGATTGAAAAGGGCATTTTAGGATTAAATAGAGCTATTCCAAGCCGACTATTTTTAGCCCTTGTTGTGATCATTCTTGGATTAGTCTCAAGTATCATTACAGCGATCATAGCCGCTATCGTACTCGTCGTGATCGTGAGTGTACTCCGACTTGATCGCCAATCGGAAATTCGTTTTGTTGTATTAGCCTGCTTCTCCATAGGATTAGGATCCGCCTTAACTCCGTTAGGAGAACCTTTATCCACCATTGCGACAAGCAAGCTTGGTGAGGATTTCTTTTTCTTGATGCGTTTGATTGGATCTGATGTCATTCCAGCTGTATTGATCTTTGGAATTCTTGCAGCTGTGTTAGTCAAGCCACAGAAAGATCAAACTGGCCTTTCTAGTTCTCTCGAGCCAGAAAGCTATGGAGAAATCATTATCCGTGCTATAAAAATTTATCTTTTTGTCATGGGCCTTACTCTACTTGGAGCTGGATTTGAGCCTTTTATTGAAAAATATTTACTCGGACTTAGCCCACTATTGCTTTATTGGATTAATATGATTTCAGCTGTCCTAGATAATGCTACATTAGCCGCGGCAGAAATTAGTCCGCTTATGGAAGCTCCGACGATTAAAGCGATTTTGCTTGGGCTGATGATTAGTGGCGGCATGCTCATTCCTGGAAACATCCCGAATATTATCTCTGCGGGAAAACTTAATATTACAAGCCGCGAATGGGCCCGCTTCGGTGTTCCAATTGGACTGGCCGCCATGCTTGTTTATTTTATTATCATTTTAATTTTTGGGTAAAAAAGGAGGTGGTCCTAGTAGAGACCACCTTTTCCATTAACCCTTGAAAAAATTAGCAATAGATTCAAATAAATTTTTAAAAAACTTGCTAACACTATCCCAGAAACCTTCATCTCCGACAACATCTTGAAGTTTATTTTTAATATCCTTTGAAATATCTTCTAGTTGCTGTTTCACATTTCCAAAGTCAATGTCTAAAGAACGCATTTTTTCGAATAAATCGATGAGTAATTGCCGATCTTCCGGACTTAATTGAATTTCCATTTTACTTAATTGCTCTTCGACAATTTGCTCTACTTCTTCTTTTGTTACCGGATTTTGCTCAGCGATTTGTTTTTTAATTTCGGTTAAAAGTTCACCGACTTTTTCATCATTTAACCCTTCTTTATCCGCAAGCTCAGTGGCGATATCGAGCTCTTCATTCGCTACTTCCATTCTTCCTTTGTCCAATGTTTGTCCACGAGATTCATAAGCCTTATAAATCCCAACCAATGCAGAGTGACCTGTAACCTTCACAGGAGAAGCGACTTCCACAATCGCATTTTCCACACCTGCTGTGAGCATCGCATTCGCATACATTTCTTCCGTTACTTCTGTAATATTTTCTGGAGTTACCCTTTTAATGACTAGACCTTTTCCTTTATCTTGTAACGTGATTTTCGCAGAGGAAAACATTCTTGAATTCGGATTACCATCGATCAAACGAGCCAAATCATCTGCTGTGACAATGATTTCCTCGACATTTTCGGGATTTTTCACATTCAAAATCTTTCTTACTTCCTCTTTTTGGGAATCAGTTAGTGTTTCACCATAAACAACAATAGGAAGTCCAAGTTTCTCATCAATCACTTCCTCCTCATCATTTGCAGCTAGCACTGGACTTGCTGTATAAAGCAAACACCCCAATGCTAGTAATAAAACAAGGAATTTTTTCATTTTGGATTTCATCTTATTCCCTCGCTTTCGCCCCCATAGGGATGATCCTATTTCTTAGGTGGTAGTTTTTCCAAATAATCGATCGCCTCTTGCAAGGTTTTTACTGGAACGATCTTAACTTTATAGCCTTCTTTCTCAGCCTCATCCAATACATCTTTTTCGTTTGAATCATAAGGATGAATATCCGCCGGGCAGAAGAAAATATCCATCCCCGCTTTTTCAACAGCGGTAATTTTTTCGCGAATCCCACCGATTTGTCCAACATTTCCATCCATGTCAATTTCGCCTGTCCCCGCTATTTCATATCCTTTCGTAAGATGTTTTTGAGAAATCTGGTTATAAATTTCCAAGGAAAACATTAACCCCGCAGATGGACCACCGATATCACCAGCATCAATGCTAATTTGCCGTGATGGGGTAATCGTAAATTCATTTTCAGAAACAATACCAAGTCCCGCTTGATTCGTACTATCGGTTAGTGGAACTAGCTTAATCTTTTCTCTTCGCATTGATCCTTCTCGCTCAAATTGTAACTCGACGATCTCTCCTGCCTTTTTATGTGATAAATAATCAAGGAAGCCTTGCGCGTCTTCTACTTCCTGATTATCTATTTGCTGGATCACATCACCAATTTCAAGTTTCCCTTTCGCATCGGTATCCTCTCGAATATCACGTACGAAAACACCGGTTGGCTTTATTTCCACCTTTTCTCCAGCAGCACGTAACCCAGCTGCGAAAGCGTGGTTTTGCGAGC
This sequence comes from Lederbergia ruris, assembly GCF_018332955.1. Taxonomy (NCBI): domain Bacteria; kingdom Bacillati; phylum Bacillota; class Bacilli; order Caryophanales; family Bacillaceae; genus Lederbergia; species Lederbergia ruris. The sequence goes on along the minus strand of NZ_BORB01000003.1, from coordinate 120,069 downwards.
TTTCCATCATATGATTTAACAGACGATTATATTCATCATCCGACATATCTCCCCGCACTTCTTTCACCTTGCGCATATCTGTATGAGGAGCAAACCATCCGTAAGCTAAATAATAAATATTACTCGCTCTCATGGATAACACGGTCGTAAGATGTAAATTTCCTGTGGGATCTTTTTCTCCGCCTTCCACAGTTACTTTAGATCCCAGCTCTTCTACTGATCCGGGTTGATACAAATAATATGGGGTCGGGATAAAGAGTGAAATGATCACCAAAACCAGGATAATCGTAAGACTTCTCGTTTTCATTCGCTTTGTAAAAGCTGAATTCATATGTCGTTTCCCTTACTTTCTATAGATGCATCCATATTTCACATGCTCCTTCCCGTTTATTGAAATATTGAAGAAAGTAGCTAAGTAATATTAAACTTCATTCATTAGTCTTTCCAACTCTAATGGTTCTATATAGACTCCATCTTTATATGCTCGCATATTCCCACCGGAAATTTCATCAATTAACATGATCTCTCCTGTTTCTGTCTTACCAAATTCAAGTTTAATATCATACAATTCGATCCCTTTGTTTTGAAGTTCTTCTTTCACTACATCGCTGATTTGTTTTGTTAGTGCTTTTAACTGGGCATATTCAGTTAATGATAGAATACCTAACAAATCAAGCGCATCCGCACTAATTGGAGGATCTTGACGTTCATCGTCTTTTAATGTAACTTCCACAAAACCATCTAGATCTTGGCCTTCCTTTGCATACTTCCCATATCGTTTCATAAAACTACCCGTTGCTTTATAACGACATATCACTTCCAATCCATCTCCAAAGATTGTAGCAGGTTTTACAATCATCTCCGCATCATCCAAATGGGCATCGACATAATGGGTTGGAATTTCTTTCTCCCGGAGGACCTCAAAAAAGTACTTTGTCAGTTTTAGGCCTGCTTTACCAGCTCCCTCAATTTGCAAGCCTACCGTATTCGCTCCTGGATCAAACACACCATCTTCTCCTGTTACATCGTCTTTAAATTTCAACAGAAAATGGCCATTTTCTAACGCGTACACATCTTTTGTTTTACCACGATATTTTAAGTTCATTCCCCTTTTTCCTTTCCACATGGAGTTTGATATAAGTATAGCAAAAGCTAGTCTTCTTTGTCTTTTTAAGAGATGTTCAAAAAGTTTTACGAAATTCGTTTTAACAAAGCCTTAGTTGGGTATAAAACTCAGTACGGATATTTATGCATTATTGATAACCACTTAAACGATCAAAGAAAGCGCGGATAAATTTATAAAAAAGTAGTTCCGTGGGCATGAGTGCTCGGTCTTTGGGAATAATAACCCCGACTGTGCGGGTCACTCTTGGTTCATCGATTTCTACTTTGGCGGTGGCTCTTGGCAAGCTATCGATTAACGTAATTTCAGGAAGTAATGTCACACCAAGACCCGCTGATACAAGACCTTTAATGGCATCAATATCCATACCTTCAAACCCAACCTGAGGCTCAAATCCATGTTGTTTACAGGCATTTACGACCAAATCACGTAAAATATAACCTTGTGGAGATAAAATAAAGGCATCATTTCGTAAATCGTCTAAAGAAATGGATTTTCTTTTCGCTAAAGGATGATTAGATGGTAAGAGCGCGACAAGGTTTTCTAAAAAGAGGATTTCGCTTTTCACACGATGGTCCTCCTTGGGAACAGGACCTAAGAGGGCCATATCAATGTCACCTCTTATCACACTGTCAATTAAATAATAATAAGCTCCTTGGTGAAGTTGAAAGTTAACATCAGGATAATCTTTTCTAAAGGCAGACACAACAGATGGTAATAAATAGGCGGAAAGGCTACTTGGAAATCCGATACGGACCGTTCCCTTTTTAGGGTCGAGATTTTCTTCAATTTCTCTTTTCGCTTGTTCGATTACATCCATAGCCTGTTCCATTTTTTTTAGGAACATTTGTCCAATATGTGTCAGTCGAATATTTCTGCCTTCTCTTATAAAAAGGTTCACACCAAGTTCCGTTTCTAAATTTACGATTTGCCGACTAACTGCTGATTGCGCAACATGCAAGGCATCAGCTGCATCTGTCATATGTTCACGCTTGGCAACTTCAATAAAATATTGAATCTGTCTTAATTCCAACCGCACCACCCTTTTCTGCATTCATCTCAATCTGGTATCATTATTATCTAATATCTATATTGTTTAGATTGATTATAAAAGATAAAATATTCTTTAACAACATCTCTAGTTCGAGTTTGTCTTTATTATGTAATACAAACCCCTTATTGAACGTAGTAAAGGAGTGGAAAAAATGGCGATGGTGATGAATATGAATGAAACGAATCAAAAAATACAATCTGCAAAAAATTATATCGATCATGTATACGAGACTGTAGTAAAACGCGACCCCCACGAAGAAGAATTTCTTCAAGCAGTTAAAGAAATCTTTCAATCACTAACCCCAGTATTTGCGAAAAATTCCAAATATATCGAGCACAATATTCTAGAGAGAGTAGTTGAGCCCGAAAGATTCATTTCATTTCGAGTACCATGGGTAGATGATCAAGGAAAGGTACAAGTCAATCGCGGTTTTCGGGTTCAGTTCAATAGTGCGATTGGTCCTTACAAAGGGGGGCTACGCTTTCATCCTTCCGTTAATGCTAGTATTATAAAATTTTTAGGTTTTGAACAAATCTTTAAAAACGCATTAACTGGTCAAGCAATTGGAGGAGGAAAAGGCGGCTCGGATTTCGATCCTAAAGGAAAATCAGATGCGGAAATTATGCGCTTTACACAAAGCTTTATGACAGAACTTTCTCGATACATTGGTTCTGATGTCGATGTTCCTGCTGGAGACATCGGTGTAGGTGCTCGTGAAATTGGCTACATGTTCGGCCAGTATAAACGCTTGCGTGGACATTTTGATGCAGGTGTGCTAACTGGAAAAAGTGTAGATTATGGTGGCAGCCTTGGCCGTACCGAAGCAACTGGCTATGGTACCGTTTATTTTGTGGAAGAAATGCTCCGTGACCAAGATCTAAGCTTTTCCGGGAGCACGGTCGTTGTTTCTGGATCAGGGAATGTTTCCATTTATGCGATTGAAAAAGCACAAGAATATGGCGCTAAGGTTATCGCATGTAGTGATTCTAACGGATATATTTATGATGAAACCGGCATTTGCCTCGATACCTTGAAAAGACTAAAAGAAGTCGAAAGATGCCGAATTTGTGAGTATGTAAAAGAACACCCTCATGCCGAGTATCATGAAGGTAGTGAAGGGATCTGGACTCTTCCTTGTGATATCGCCCTTCCATGTGCAACACAAAATGAAATTAACGAGCAATCTGCGAAGATTCTTGTATCTAATGGCGTAAAAGCTGTTGGAGAAGGTGCGAATATGCCATCTAATCTTGCGGCTATTGATGTATTTTTAGAAAACAAGATTTTATTTGCTCCAGGAAAAGCTGCGAATGCTGGTGGAGTTGCTGTTTCTGCGCTTGAAATGGCTCAGAATAGCTCGCGTACTCCATGGTCACTTGAAAAAGTGGATGCAAAATTAAAAGAAATCATGGTCGATATTTACCAAAACAGCATGCGTGCATCAGAAGAATACGGCCATCCCGGTAACCTCGTTGTCGGTTCTAATATTGCCGGCTTTGTAAAAGTTGCAGATGCCATGATCATGCAAGGTGTGATCTAAATTAAAGAGATCCCTATCCATCTCGATAGGGATCTCTTTGTTTGGGTAGTGTTTGGATTCAGTGCCAGTAACTAGCAAACTTTCGGTGTCTTACTTGATTTATTGCCTGCTACCATAAATATGTTGAAGTTCACCTATTTCTTTATCCATTGCAACTAAATCAACCTCAAATCCCATATCCTCCAACATCTGCTGATCAGCCAACCCAGCATTACCTGCTGTCGTCAAATAGTCACCGATGAAGATCGAATTTGCTGGATACAAACCAAGTGGCTGTAGGCTTCTTAAATTGACCTCTCTTCCCCCGGAAATTCGAATTTCCTTACTTGGATTGATAAAGCGAAACAGACAAAGAACTTTAAGACAGTAACGCGGATTTAATTCGTCCGTTCCCTCTAATGGTGTCCCTTCTATCGCATGTAAAAAATTAACGGGAATGGAATCCGCATCAAGTTGTTTTAAACTACGTGCCATATCGATTATATCCTCCAATGTTTCCTTCATGCCAACAATGACACCAGAGCATGGAGAAATGCCTGCCTGTTTAATGGTTTCAACCGTCTCTACTCGATCTTCATATGTATGGGAAGTGGTAATAGTGGGATGATGAGAGCTAGACGTATTGATATTGTGATTGTAACGGTCAACTCCAGCTTCTTTTAGTCTTGTTGCTTGCTCTCCATTCAAAATCCCTAAGCATGCACACACTGTCATCTGCTCGTATGTCTGCTTAATTTCCTTGACTGCATCCACAACAATATCCAACTCCCGATTGGCTGGTCCTCGTCCACTCGCCACAATACAATACGTCCCTGCCTTTAATCCATGGGCTCTCCTAGCTCCCGCTACGATCTCCTCTTTTTTCATCATTGAATATTTTTCAACGGGCGCTTTTGATATAATCGATTGGGCACAATAGCCACAATTCTCCGGACATAAGCCAGATTTTGTATTCATAATCATATTTAATTTTACTTTTTTTCCAAAATAGTGCTTCCGAATCTGATATGCCGCCTGCAATAAAGGAAGAAGCTCCTCATCAGAGCATTGCAATATCGCCATTGCCTCTGCATCCGATAATTCTTCTCCTGCCAAAACCCTAGCAGCCATTTCTTCAAAGCATTGCATTTCCATTCCTTCTTACCCTCCCCTTTTCACAATCTTCCGCATTCTGTGAGCGAACATACCAGCAAGAATCGCTAATAAAATATCTTTCGGTAATGGGAAAGCCATCCAAATCCAGACAAGTTTATAGGAAAATGCTTCTGGAGCTTGGGCCCATACTTTATAGGCTGCATACATCCAGTTCGGTCCAATTATGTAGCTAATCAATGTACCGATAAGGGCAGCCAAAATATAACTAGGTAGACTATTCTTTTTCTCAATCATTTTACCGGTAATATAGGCTGTTAAAATGAAGGCTAAAACAAAGCCAAATGTTGGATTGAGAATTTGCGCAAATCCTCCCTGAAACTTAGCAAACACAGGGGCTCCCACCAGACCGATAAATGCATAGACAGCCATGGATATAGCACCAAGGCGGCTACCTAGAATAGCACCAGCTAAAACGGCAAAAAAAGGCTGCAAGGTAATCGGAACTCCTCCTACCACAAGAAACGGAACAAAGGAAGTTATGTTTGCTCCGATCATCATAAGTGCCGCAAACATCCCTACATATGTGATATCTAGTGCGGTTAACTTATTATGAGTTCTGGTTGTTACTGTATTCACTTTCTTCACCTCATTTTTTAATATAGTTTAAGAATAAAGGAAATAGAATATATGTCAACCTTATTTTAAAAATGGTTAACATATATTTCTATGAAACGAATCTGTCATTCATGCTACTACAATATTGAAAAGGGAAAACGGAGGGGGCATTATGCAAGAGCTTGAAAAGCTATATAAGGAGATTCAACCTAAGATTTTCGCCTTCTTTTATGTAAAAGTACAAGATCGATCGATTGCAGAGGAATTAACACAAGATGTATTTTATCAGGCAGTGAAGGGTTTTCACTCTTTTTCCGGAAAATCTACATTAAAAACTTGGATTTTTTCGATTGCCAACAATCGTTTAAAAACCTATTATCGCTCTAAAAAATATGCGCGTTCCCTAAATGAGAAAATGACCCTTCAAACTGAGCAGCACCAAATTTCTCCAGAAGAATCGTTTATTCATAAGGAAGAATATTATCGGCTTCAAACACATTTAGAGCAATTACGCTCTTCGCTAAGAGAGATTGTGATTTTACGTCTTTACGGCGAATTATCTTTTAAAGAAATCGGTGAGTTAGTGAGTCAAAGTGAAAATTACGTGCGCCTTGCCTTCCATCGAGCGAAAATCAAACTCAAAAAGGAAATGAGGGAAAAAGATGAATAGAGATTGTTATATTGTAGAGGATTTACTCCCTCTTTATCACGAGGGGTTACTGCAAGAGGAAACTACTCATTGGTTAGAGTCCCATTTACAATCGTGTGATCACTGCCAAGAGCTCTCTTCCCTTTCCCAAGAGCCGATTGATCAGGAACCCATTTGTTCGCCCATAGATAATGAAAAGATGCTGAGAAAAATTCATTTGAAGCTCTCATTTTATCAAATTATTTTGATTGCGATTTCTTTCGTTGTAGCAATCAAAACATCACTATTAAACGAGAGTTTCGGGTTTATTTTAACCTATACGATTCTCGGGTTCATCACGTATCTTTTCTATAGAAAAATGGCCATTGTCCTGATCATTGCCTTTTTACCCAATTTTATATGGTCGCTGGTCGATAGCTTGTCTAATGAATCAACCCTTGTAAACGCCATGATCGGCTCCATCTTTCTAGCCTGTCTCCATTTAGTTTTTGCGATCATTGGCGGCGTCATTGGATTTCTCGTATTAAAATTAAAAGAAAATGGTGATGAGAATGAAAAAGAAGAAAAAATGGATATACGTTAGTTTGATTATGATTCTTGTTCTACCGATACTATTTTTCTATAACGCATTTAATGGAAATCCTCTCTCAAAATGGATAGCCGCTTCTACCCTTGATAAATATTTGCAAGACACCTATCCAAACCAGGAATTTAACGCAGATAAAGGCTTTTACAATTTTAAAATTGGCGGGTATTCCTTCGAGGTCAACAAGATTGGGGCAGAAGACCAACATAACTATGAATTTGAAGTGACTGGGTTCTTTCGGCCAACCGTTAGCTATGATGAAATCTATTACGCTAATCTGGATGAACCACTGATTGAAAAGTGGGAAAAGGAGGTGGCCGTTGAAATACAAGACATTTTCCAAGATATAAAAGGGGTTGTCCGCACCAATGTTCAAATCGAGGTTCTCAAAGGATCCTATGACCCTGAAACAGATTGGAACAAGGATTTACAGCTTGAAAAGCCGATGTATATTGATGTTTTAATGGATGCCAAGCAGCTATCTAAAAGGGAGCTTGTCGAAGAAATGAAAAAGATGCAAAGTCATTTAAAGTCCGCAGGATACACATATGATATGGTCAATATCAATGCCAATCTATTTGATGAGGATTCCAAGGACGATCAGGGCTATGTCAAATACGCAAGCTCTTTTACGGAAGGCCAAAAGATTTCTTTGCGGGATATTGAGGAATATAATCAATAACAAACGAGAGACCATCGATATTTGTCGATGGTCTCTTAGAAACATAGGTCGATCACGTTTTTATAAAAACTTTACACAAACTCCCTCTGGAACTTTTACTTCAGAATCCAATTTAGTTAATGTTCCAGTCTCTTGATCACGAGCAAAGAGGACAAGATTGCCCGTATGCTGGTTTGCTACAACCAGATAAGCGCCACTTGGATCCAAGCAAAAATCGCGTGGCCATTCCCCACCTGTTGCTGTAAATTCCACAAATTCTACTTTACCGTTTGCTTCATCCACTTGGAAAACAGCAATGCTATTGTGACCACGATTTCCAGCATACACAAAACGACCGTCAGGAGAAATATGAATAGCGCTCGCATCATTTTGTCCTTCAAAATCCTCTGGCTTAGCCAAAATCGTTTGTTTTTCAGTGAAGCTTCCTGTTTGTTGATCGTAATCAAGAACGATCACCTCAGTGGATAACTCTGTTAAAAGATAAGCCCATTTGCCATTTGGATGGAAAGTAAGATGGCGAGGACCACTTCCTGGTTTTACATGAAGCGTCTGAACTTTTTTGAGCTCATTGTTTTCGACTTTATAAGTCACGACCTCATCTGTGCCAAGGTCGGCTACGACAACATAATTTCGATCAGGAGTTAGCCCTGTAAAATGAACATGTGGTTTTTCTTGACGCTCATGTGGGCCATTTCCTTGATGGTTATACACATCTAATACAGGCTCTATACCGCCTTTATGATTAATATTGTATAAGTTCACTCTTCCTTCATGATAATTACCAGTAAGAAGGTGGTCACCATAAACATCTAAATGGCAAGGGGGAGCCCCTTCCTCTACTTGAGTGTTCAAAGGCTTTAATTCTCCAGCGTCATTCATAATTTCAAAAGCCGCAACTCCACCGAATTTCTCCTGCTGAGCAACAGAATACAAAAATTTCTGATCTTCGCTGATGGCAAGATAAGTAGGACTCCCGACCTCAGCCGCCACTTCAGGCACACTTAATTTTCCAGCAGTGGTGTCAAGCGTAAAACGGTAAATGCCTTTACTACTTTGTCGTGTATAAGTACCGACATATCCTATGTATTGTTTTCCCAATATTACCGCTCCCTTCAAAATACCTTTTACTGACTCCATTATACCATTCGAAGAGGAAAACAAAATAGAAGAGCTATTCTTACTCGTTTTTGCAAAGTGGGAGCAGGGATGAAATTTTCATCATAAAAGAAGGAACGCCCATTAAGACGTCCCTCCAAATCATTTTTTACTTAAAAACTTTCATTCTTTCCTCTACACTGTTAAATTGTTTTTCACCAGCAGCGGCGGTTGGTTTTCCGAATGGCATTTGTGCCACTAAGCTCCAGTTGCTTGGGATTCCCCATACCTTTTGCACAGCTTCGTCAATAATTGGATTATAATGTTGAAGAGAGGCACCTAATCCTTCTATACGCAAGGAAGTCCAAATGATATATTGTAACATCCCTGAAGATTGCAAGGAATAGTCAGGCATTTTATCTTGATACAATGGAAATCTTTCTTGTAAATCTTTGACTACTGATTGGTCTTCAAAGAATAAAACTGTTCCATATCCATTACGGAAAGAAGCCATTTTATCAGCTGTCGGTTGGAAGTTCTCAGCTGGAACGATTTCTTTAAGAGCCGCTTCCGTTAAATTCCATAATTTATCGTGATTCTCACCAAGAAGAAGAACAGCTCTCCCGCTTTGTGAATTATATGCTGTTGGTGCATGTTTGATTGCATAAGCTACAATCTCCTCAATTCTTTTATCAGAAATGGGAGATTCCTTGCTAATACCATATGTGGAGCGTCTGTCCTCCACTGCTCTATAAAAGTCTTGTTTCGTTTCAATCATTTCATTCTCTCCTTACCTATATATGCTGTCTTGATTGCTTTGGTGGTTACTTTCCGTAAGTAACTATAAAATATATATGTTAGGATGTCAATTAGGTTGTTTTTCAACGATCATAGACGTGACCTTCGTTAGAATAACTGTAGAAAATCATATCGGAAAGATCGATCATGATATATAATCATAATATGAGGTGAGCATAATGAACAATAATTTATGCCCGAAATTTGAAAAAGCAATGGGGTTATTAGGCCAACGCTGGACCGGTCTTATTATTTTTCAACTATTAAATGGACCACAACGATTTTGTACGATCGAGTCATCTATGCCAATTAGTGCTAGAGTTTTATCGGAAAGATTAAAGGATTTGGAGCAAGAAGGAATTGTGAAAAGAAAAGTCTACCCTGAAACTCCGGTTAGAATTGAATATTCTTTAACGGATAAAGGAAAAGCGCTACAACCTTTAATGGGAGAAATCCAAAAGTGGGCAGAAGAATGGCAAGAGTTAGATACAGAGCACGGTTAAAAAGCCGACTGTTGATCCAAACAGGCGGCTTCTTTATGTTTTAGACATCATCATGACACTTTTGTTCTTTTTCTTAAAGTTTTACTGTAAACTAAAGGCGTGGTAGCATTTACATTAGAAGTTTTAAATAAAGGAGAGAAAAAATGGATGAAAAGTGAAATCATTAAACGGTTCACAACCTATGTTAAAGTTGACACACAATCAAATGAAAACAACAGCAATTGCCCATCCACTCCTGGCCAACTTGAATTAGCCAATCTATTAGTAGATGAACTGCGGGAAATCGGTATGCAAGAAGTGACAATCGATGATAATGGATATGTAATGGCGACACTCCCGGCAAATACCGATAAAAAGGTTCCTGTTATCGGATTCTTAGCACATATTGATACGGCAACAGACTTTACTGGGGCTGGCGTCAATCCACAAGTGATTGTTGATTACGATGGAAAAGACATCCCATTAAATGAAAATATGGTGCTATCCCCCACTCACTTCCCTACACTTAAAAATTATATCGGGCATACAATGGTGACAACGGATGGGCGTACTCTCCTAGGTGCTGATAATAAGGCGGGAATTGCCGAAATTATGACGGCAATGGATTATTTGATTAAGCATCCAGAGATTCAACATGGAAAAATTCGAGTTGCCTTTACTCCCGATGAAGAAATTGGTAGAGGTCCTCATAAGTTTGACGTGAAGGCATTTGGCGCTGATTATGCCTACACAATGGATGGCGGCCCACTAGGGGAATTACAATTTGAAAGCTTTAATGCCGCAGCGTTAAAAATTACTTTTAAAGGAACCAATATCCATCCTGGAACCGCAAAAGGAACGATGGTGAATGCTAGTAAAATGGCGATGGAATTCCACCAGGCTTTACCAGCGGGACAGGCACCAGAATTCACAGAAGGCTATGAAGGCTTTTATCATTTACTTTCTTTCAATGGGGATGTTGAAGTAGCCAAACTGGATTATATTATTCGTGACTTTGATAAAAAACAATTTGAGGCAAAAAAGGCTAGAATTGAAAAAGTCGTTACCATGCTTACTGAAAAGTATGGAAAAGACCGGATTCAATATCAAATCACCGATCAATATTACAATATGAGAGACAAAATTGAACCTGTCATCGAAATAGTCGAAATTGCTTCTGACGCTATGAAAAATTTAAATATCGAACCGATTATTGCTCCAATCCGTGGTGGAACAGATGGTTCTCAGCTTTCTTATATGGGCCTACCAACGCCAAATATTTTTACAGGCGGGGAAAACTTCCATGGCCCGTACGAATTTATTTCCGTCGATAATATGGAAAAAGCAGTGCGTGTGATTGTAGAAATGGCCACACTTTACGAACAAAGGGCGAAATAGAAAGGAATAGAGAAGGTTCTCTTTTTTATTATGATCTGGGTACCGGTCGATTCTATAAAAAAAGATTGACTTTTTTCCTCCTCCCTGTAATAATACTTATGACAAATGAATCAGACCTTTAAAACAGTCCCGTGAGGCTGACAAGGAAATACACTTACGATAAGTGTCGATTTTTTGCATATCTGAATGGATGAAAATTCGATTATTATGCACCTTGCCAGTCATTGGACAAGGTGCTTTTTGCTGTGTAAAGTTCTTTGACAAATACTTCAACCAGCAAGCTCCCCCCTCCAATGACATAGTCTGTATTCGCTAAAATAGTCATTATCTTGATTAAAAGTTAGTTATTCGATCAAGATAACTAAGAGGAGAGATGTCGGATGAAACAACGAGAAATACAAGTAGATGAACGGTTACCGCTTTTACAAAGCTTGCCATTAAGTTTCCAGCATTTATTCGCTATGTTTGGTTCTACTGTATTAGTTCCATTATTATTCGGGATCAACCCAGCGATTATTTTACTCATGAATGGAATTGGCACTCTCATCTATATTTTTATCACGAAAGGGAAAATTCCTGCCTACCTAGGATCTAGCTTTGCTTTTATTTCGCCGGTTACCGTCGTGCTCGGGAAATACAGTGGTCTTGACGGTTATGCACACGCCCTTGGTGGATTTCTTCTGGTCGGGATTGTATTACTACTAGTTGGCCTCATTGTGAAATTTATCGGCACAGCCTGGATTGATATCATCTTCCCTCCTGCTGCAATGGGGGCGATTGTGGCTGTAATCGGGTTAGAACTTGTCCCAACGGCCGCTGATATGGCTGGGCTCGTTACACCTAAAGATGTGGCACCGGATCCTAAAGTGATTACCGTTTCCTTATTAACATTAGGATTAACCGTCGTCTATTGGGTGACCTTGAGAGGATTTTTAAAAATCATTCCGATCTTGCTCGGAATTGTGTCCGGATATGTGATCGCAGCTTTTTCCGGATTAGTCGATTTCTCTCTTGTCAAAGAAGCTAAATGGTTCGCTTTACCGACAGTCTATTCCATGAAAATTAATTGGGCCGATATGCTAATTATCCTTCCAGCTTCTCTAGTCTTATTACCTGAACATATTGGTCACTTAATCGTCACTGGTAATATTGTTAAGAGGGACATGATCAAGGACCCCGGTCTTGATCGTTCTTTCATGGGAAATGGGATCTCAACGATCATTTCCAGTTTCGTTGGGGCTACACCTAATACGACCTATGGAGAAAATATTGGTGTTTTAGCCATTACAAGAGTATATTCCACATGGATTATCGGTGGAGCGGCCGTACTGGCCATCATCCTCTCCTTCTGTGGAAAATTGGCCGCATTAATTATGTCCATCCCTACTCCTGTCATGGGTGGCATCTCTTTGTTACTATTCGGAATTATTGCTGTGAGCGGATTAAGAATGTTGGTTGAATCAAAGGTAGATTATAGTATCTCGCAAAATCTGATCTTAACCTGTGTCGTCCTTGCCATTGGGATTAGTGGAGCAGCCATTAAAATTGGCTCTGTTGAACTATCTGGAATGGGCCTTGCTACCATTGTCGCCATCATCCTAAGCCTCTTCTTTAAAATACTAGAGAAGCTTAAGCTTTCGAATGATTAATTACGAAGCTATAATCGAAAAAAGAACCTCAGTAGGTTCTTTTTTCGATTTAAACACTGCGTTTATTTCCCCATAAATACGTATGTAATTGAGGTAAAACACGGACATTTTTTAATTCTTCACTTTTCATCACTTTATCTATCAGCCATTGATATCTTTCTAATAAATGGGCAAGGAGTTGCTGATCATCGAGGTTCGAAAGATCATTATTGCCAACTTGTAAAAAGAATCTTACGTTTGAATAACGCTTATACACATCAATGGCATAACTTAAATCTTGTTCATCAAATACGACAATTTTCAAACTAAAGTTGCCTTTTTGCTCATCTTGGAGGGATTGGATAATTTGATCGAGAATATCAAAGTTCGTTTGCATTCCTGAACTTGGCGGTTTGGGTGACAAGGTTAATTCATCAATCTCTGTAAACCATGATTGCCACCTACTTCCTTGGGTTTCTAATGCAACTTGAACATTATGTTCATGCAATAATTTCACCAATTCACCCACTTGTTTTAACAATGCCGGATTCCCACCTGAAATGGTGACATGGCTAAACGTATCGCCCCCCTGCTCTTTCAAAGCTTGCCAAATCTCGTCCGGTTCCATCATCCGAATTTTGTCCTTTTCAGAGCCATCCCATGTAAAAGCGGAATCGCACCAGGAACAGGAATAATCACATCCGGCAGTACGAACAAACATTGTTTTTTGTCCAATGACCATCCCTTCCCCTTGAATCGTCGGACCGAAAATCTCTAATACTGGTATTTTCATATTCGATCCTTCCTTTTCGGTCGATAAATACAATAGCTGGTGGGCGTTTCGCGTAAATAGACTTGTAGGCAAATGGGATGATTGGGTAATGAATCTAAGTATTGCTGCACAATTTCATAAATCGTGCGGGCCACGACTTCTGTTGTCGGGAATTGATCAGCCTTATCATCAGAAAAAGCTTGGTCTTGATTGAGAGTTTCATGATCAAATCGTTTATGAACAAGATCCTTAATTGTCTTAAAGTTTACTAAAAAACCTGTGTGGTCTAACTCATCTCCAACGATGGTAATATTGGTAAAATACGTATGCCCATGTATTTTTTGGCATTTCCCTGCATCTTCATGCGGGATATAATGAGCCGCCGCAAAATGAAAATCTTTATTTAATTCATAAGCGAAAGAATGTGGACCAACAGGGTAAATTTGCTGCATCATTTAGCTCCCCCTCCCTGTCGCTGTTTTTCATATTGCTCAAGCCCTCGATTACGTAACTGACATGCTGGGCATTCTCCACAGCCACTTGCCTTTATGCCGTTGTAACAAGTCAGCGTATTTTTCTTCACAAAATCAAAGGCTCCTAACTGATCACTTAATGCCCAAACCTCTGATTTATCTCGCCACATAAGGGGTGTATGGATCACGAATGTCTCATCCATTGATAAATTAAGCGTCACATTTAACGATTTAATAAATCCATCCCGACAATCCGGATACCCACTAAAATCTGTTTCACTTACTCCTGTAATGATATGTTTCGCATTAATTTGCTTGGCCAAAACGGCTGCAAAGGAGAGAAAAAGTAAATTTCTCCCCGGCACAAACGTCGAGGGAAGGTTATTGTCCCCTTCCTCAATTTCTATATCATCTCGTGTTAATGCATTGGGTGCTAACTGGTTTAATAATGTCATATCTAGTTCATGTTGACGGACATTGAGTTTCAGACAAATCTCTCTAGCACACTCCAACTCCGAAATATGGCGTTGTCCATAATGGAATGTAACAGCCTCCACATGTTCGAATTTTTTCAACGCCCAAAATAAACAGGTGGTGCTATCCTGACCACCACTGAATACAACAACTGCCTTACGATTATCCATTTTTATTCTCCTCCCTTTTAGAGAAGAGATTCGGATATTGCCATTAAGAAAAGCGCAAGGCGCCCGCCAAAGGATGAACGGCTAAGTTCGCGCCATCCTGTCGCAACGCCGTTCTGACCAACATCCTGTTGGCCCGCGACAAGCAAATGTTCTGAGACAAAGAAAGGCGTTCTTTGCCTTTCATTGGCTCAGGTTAAAGCAGAACATCGGCTAAAGGCGCGACGTCCTGTCGCAACGCCGATGGACTCGCTTCCTGCGAGCCTCTCGCTGATGGCGCCTAGAGCTGGGCAACACCTACACCCCATCACAAGATAGTCCTAAGGGGAATTTTATAGTCTCTTATCTTTCAAAAAAAAAACAACACTAAGCAACGTGTTGTTTCGTCTCCTTAGTTTTTTATAGAGGGATGGAATTGCGAACCTCTTCTGCAACTATGCAGTTTCTCTTTTACATTTCTAGTTTACCATATTTAAACCTTTAAAGATATTCGATAAATTCCGCGCATGCGAGTACTGGCCAAGTAAGAACAAAAAGATTTTTAGCAATTCCTTCTTATTCTTTCGAGAGCGATTCTTGATACATGGTTTTGTGATTTCCTAGGTTCTTCTGTACACCAAGAAAGGATCTACGTTTTAGTAACTCCTTTGCTTTTTCGTACATCCAAACGCTCTTTGGATCTACTTTTTTGCCGCTCCTTCGCTTTTTCGTACATCCAACCCCCTCTTGGGTCTACGTTTTTACTGTTCCCTCGCTTTTTCGTACATCCAAACACACTTTGGATCTACATTTTGGCTGTTCCTTTGCTTTTTCGTACATCCAAACGCTCTTTGGAGCTACTTTTTTGCTGTTCCTTCGCTTTTCGTACATCCAAACACTTCTTGGAGGTTCTTGGTACACGTTTTTGATTTTTCAAGTGTTTCGTAACCAAAGCAAAAAGCCTAGCTATGATAGCTAAGCATTTGCTTAAGGTATATTCCAATTAGTCATTCATCCATTCCGTATGGAAGACTCCCTCTTTATCCACACGCTGATACGTATGGGCACCGAAATAATCACGTTGGGCTTGTAGAAGATTAGCCGGCAGTGACTCTGTTCGATAACTATCATAATAAGCGATGGCACTTGAGAATGTCGGTACTGCAATTCCACGTTCAACGGCAACAGCGATCACTTTTCTTAATGCTCCTTGATAGTTCTCGACAATCTCTTTGAAGTATGGATCCAACATCAAGTTCGCAAGTTCTGGATCACGATCATAAGCTTCTTTAATTTTTTGCAAGAATTGCGCCCGGATAATGCATCCACCTCTAAAGATCATGGCAATATCCCCATATTTCAGATCCCAGCCATATTCTTCTGCCGCTGCTCGCATTTGTGCAAATCCTTGCGCATAGGAGCAAATTTTACTCATATAAAGAGCTTTGCGAATCGCTTCAATGAGCTCATTCTTATCTCCATCATACCCAACAGCTTCTGGACCAGATAGTACTTTACTTGCAGCTACACGCTCTTCCTTCATGGCAGAAATACAACGAGCAAAGACAGATTCGGTGATGAGCGGAAGTGGTACGCCTAAATCAAGTGCATCTTGGCTTGTCCATTTTCCTGTGCCTTTTTGACCTGCAGTATCTAGGATCACGTCTACAAGCGGTTTTCCTGTTTCTTCATCTTTCTTCGTGAAAATATCCGCCGTAATCTCGATTAAATAACTATCTAGTTCCCCTTTATTCCATTCGGAGAATACTTCATGAAGTTCTTCAGCTGTTAGACCAAGTACATGTTTCATCATAAAATAGGCTTCACAAATTAATTGCATATCACCATATTCAATTCCATTATGGACCATTTTCACATAATGACCCGCACCGTCAGCGCCAATATATGTTGTACAAGGCTCCCCATCTACCTTCGCAGCGATGGCCTTTAGAATTGGTGCCACAAGCTCATAAGCTTCTTTTTGTCCACCTGGCATGATTGAAGGCCCAGTTAATGCTCCTTCTTCTCCGCCTGAGACACCTGTACCGATGAAATGTAGACCTGCTTCACTCAATTCTTTATTACGACGGATCGTATCTTTGAAATACGTATTTCCGCCATCAATCAAAATATCGCCTTTTTCTAAATGAGGCTTTAATGATTCAATCGTTGCATCTGTGGCAGGGCCTGCCTTCACCATTAATAAAATTTTTCGTGGTTTTTCTAAAGAGTTAACAAATTCCTCAACGGAAAATGTTCCCACCACATTTTTCCCTTCAGCCTCTTTCTTCAAAAAGTCTTCTGTTTTTTCAGGGCTACGATTAAAAACGGACACAGAATAGCCGCGGCTTTCAATATTCAAAGCCAAATTTTTGCCCATAACGGCCAAACCAATCACACCAATTTGCTGTTTTGACAATGTTCTTTCCTCCTAAACCTTATGTATAATATACTTCCAAACATCTTTAAGCTAATTTTATCATATATTCCGCTAAAATCCGAAATATATCGGCTATAAAATGCAAGGAAGTTGCTGTTAAAAACATGTTTAATTTACGAAAGGGTTATAACTGGCAGACTTGGGGTCTTTATAGGGGGTCATAAAAGTGGAGACGGTGATAAAGAATAAGCGATATGGCGATTTAATTTTTAGAGAGGAATCTCCCTTATCAGAAAATTCCCCTCTTTTCCAGAGTTATATTATGAACGTGCTTCTTCTTTTGGAACTTCCAAACCAAGTCCTTCTGCAATCCGTGTACCATATTCAGGGTCAGCTTTGTAGAAATGACCAATTTGGCGAAGCTTAATATCTTCTCTTTCTACTGGTTTCATCGCATTTACGATATTTTCTACCAATCTTGTACGCTCTTCCTCGCTTAGCAAACGGTAGAGATCGCCAGCTTGTGTGTAATGATCATGGTGATCATAAGGAACACTTTCCGCTACGCCTGATACAGCAAAACCAGATTGTTTATTTTCTGGAGTTTCAGCAGGACCTGAAAAACTATTAGGTTCGTAGTAAACGGAACCTCCACCATTTGTATCAAACCTCATAGCACCATCACGTTGGTAGTTATTCACTTCATTTTTTGCTCGATTAATTGGCAGCATCTGATGGTTGGTCCCAACACGATAACGATGGGCATCATGATAAGCAAATAAGCGTCCTTGTAGCATTTTATCTGGTGATGGTTCAATTCCTGGGACAAGTGTTCCTGGTGAGAAGGTTGCTTGTTCCACTTCCGCAAAGTAATTTTCGGGATTACGATCTAAAACCATTTCCCCAACTTCAATCAATGGATAATCCTTTTGCGACCAAACTTTCGTCACATCAAATGGATCAAACCGATACGTATCAGCATCCTCCAAAGGCATGATTTGTACATAGAGCTTCCACTTTGGAAAATCGCCTTTTTCAATGGCATTAAATAAATCTTCTGTATGATAATCTGGATTTTCACCTGCTAGTTTTTCAGCTAGTTTTACGTCTAGGTTTTTAATCCCTTGTTCTGTTTTAAAGTGATATTTCACCCAAACCGCTTCACCTTCCGCATTAACCCATTTAAAAGTATGGCTGCCATAGCCGTTCATATGACGGAAAGTTGCCGGAATGCCCCGGTCAGACATAAGAATCGTCACTTGATGCAATGATTCTGGCGATAATGACCAGAAATCCCAAACCGCTGTTGGATTTTTCAAGTGTGTTTGCGGATCTCTTTTTTGTGTATGAATAAAATCAGGAAATTTAATCGCATCACGAATGAAGAAAACAGGCGTATTATTCCCAACTAAATCATAATTTCCTTCTTCTGTATAAAATTTAACAGCGAAACCACGTGGATCACGAACAGTATCAGCTGATCCTAATTCCCCAGCCACAGTTGAGAATCGGATGAACATCGGTGTTCTTTTTCCCACTTCCGATAGAAAATCAGCCTTTGTGTATTGAGAAACATCATTGGTTACTTGAAAATAGCCGTGGGCTCCTGCCCCTTTCGCATGAACCACACGCTCAGGAATTCTTTCCCGATTAAAATGGGCTAGTTTTTCTAACAAATGAACATCTTGTATGAGCACCGGGCCACGCGCCCCTGCTGTGATGGAATTCTGATTGTCTCCAACGGGGGAACCCCAACTAGTTGTTAAATTCTTACGTTCGTTACTCATATTATCCCGCCTTCTTTTTATAATTGCTATTTATAGTATATAAAACATAATAACATATTTTAATTAAAAATCAATGTCTAATTATAATAATTTTAAATAAAGATCGATTTCCATTCTAATTATGAATATATGTATCTCCTGGTGGAAAAATGAATAGGGTGATTGTGTTCATTGTAGGATCAGAACAATAGCGCAAGCGCCTGTTCAGTGACGTAAAAATTGGATAATAAGGTTGAACAGCTAAAATCGCGCCGTTCTGACCAACATCCTGTTAGCCTGAGATAAAGGAAACACGATGAACCCAAAGCACAAGATATTCAATTAGAGTTTTTTTAATGTCCATTTCAGGTTAGAAAGACGAAGAAATTATAAAAAAGCTTAGAAAAAAACTTAAAAGGTGAAACTATTTCAATTTATTTTCGTCTTTAATTATGAGATCTACCAAATAGGGAAGGAGGAGAAATAATATTAGGAGAAAGCAGGTGATGGCGTTTTCGGTTTAATTGCTTTATGGAATTGGGAAAGAAGGAATTACTTTGTGAAAAAGTAACGATTGCTATTCCTTTTTATTTCTCTTTTACTTAAATATAGATTAATAAAAAGGGTGTGATGGAGATAATTTCTGAGATAATCTATTGTTTTGTAGTTGGAAGTTTAATGTTGTTAGTGGGATTTATTGCAACAATTAGACGAAGATTACCATGGGTATTTAGGTTTTTAATTATTCTCTTTGGTCTTGGTTTTGTTGTATATTCAATTTTTCAACTATTTAATCGGATGTTTCCAGGGGTAGTTCCGGGATAACTGTTTTTAAAGTAAGGTATTTTCAAAATAAAAAATGGAGGTTTTTATTTTGCTTAAAAATGTATCTTCTTCTTTGTTATTGTTGTGTTTTGTATTTGGGCTGTTTTTTGTTTCAATGCCTATATCTTCTTCTGCTGCGGAAATAGACGTTCTTAATAAAGAGCAGAAAGTCGAATTAGCGAAAAATTATATAGAAAATAATGTAACCAACTTGAATGAAATTTTAATGAATATGCAGACTCAAGATCCGGATTTGGAAGATGTTCAGACTGTTATTATGGAATACTTAGATGAAAACTCCGTGCCGGAAGAGATAGTAAATGACTTGACAATTGATGATATTTTTCCATTAGAAAACGAGAAAGTAGAATATAAGCAGAAAGAAAATGAAGTTTTACAATTTGAGGACATAGTTGCTTATGCTAAGGATAACGATGAAGGAAATATTTATGAGTTTAAGAATGAGGATGGCAAAGTTACTGTTTATGTTGCAGATACTGGAGAGGTAATGATTCATGAACAAAGTATTGTACCAACCTTAGATTTAAATGATAATAATACACTTGCAGCCTGGAAAACAACAAAAACCGAAAGAAGTAATGGAGTTGCTGTTAATGCAGTTGGAAAGACCATGTTTACATATTGGGCCTCAGGTAATTTTGAATACAATGGAAAAAGCGCAAGACATCTTAATAACGATGGAAATATTGAAAGGAAATTGTGGGGTTCTTCTTTAGTTATTGAGAAAAAAGCCGAGGGGGCAAAACGTACTGTTGCAGTGGGAAGTTACAAGTATCCAGAAGTGTATTCACGTGTATACTTCGAAGCAACATTTGGAATCAGATGGCTGGGAGTTACAATGAAAAGTGGTACATTTGAAGCTTATGTTGGTGGGACTTATGCAGGGAGCGTATATGGAGGATTAAGGGCTATATAAGTTTAAAAAATAATCATTATAGTGAGATTGTTTTAGAGTTTTTTTCTACAAACAAAAATCGAGTAGGAGAGGGTGATTAACCCTCGACCTCTCACACCACTTATCCCGACTTCTAAATTATTCCGACTTTATAAGTTAGCCATTAAAACCAAAAGGTCTTTATACGTTTTTGATGACTCATAGCTTAAAAGGTCGGAATAATTATTTTTATAATAAACCATAAAGACTTTTGATTAATTCATCATCATTCTGCCATAAAGTAACTTTCTGATTCTGTGACAGTGGATTTAGGCTACTTGTTGCTTTTTCTATAGCATCCCGTTTCATTTGTGTATCCGTATATGAATAAATCTTAATTGTTTCCAACTGTGCATCCCCCGACCATTCCGATAAGAGTACAAGCGGCATTCCACCGCGGTAAAGATACATTGCTCTGGAATGACAAAATATCTGACGGAGATCGTTCTTGTCACATGCTTTTGGCACGAAAAGGACTGGTTAGAAACGTATTTCAAGCAGTCCTTCAGCCCTAAAATAAGTATGAAGTTTTCTAAGTACCGTTACCACATAACCCATACTTTTTTGACGATAGTCAAACATGTCAACAATGAAACTGCGAATATCTGTTGGTAACACACTCTTTATAGAATGGTGTCCCTGTGTGAACAAAAATAGGAAGTACCTCTCGATAATGGATTTATATATCTTTTTTGTTTATAAAGACTTTCCATTCAAAACTACCAGTTTTGTACAACCTATTAAGGACTTCGAGACCTCATATACGCCAACGAAAGGTCTTTCGTGATATATTACCATTTAAAAATAGTTCCATTAAACCCAGGCTTGCCCTTATTCTTTTTAACCTTTTTATACGCTCTGTTTTGGTTGTCACGGTTAATGGCTTCCCAAACCAGTTCCGTCATTCTCCTATCTCTTCTTCCAAGTTCGCCCTAAAGCATACTACACGTTTCCTTCATATTTTCAGATTCCATCCTATCTTTTGGAAAACAGCCGTCTTTAGATGTTGTCTGTGGTTGCCGCATGCCTTATACCTCCTTTGGTTCCAAGATTCCTATTGTTCGATCCTTCGTTTGGTAGACTACTATAACCTCTGCTGACTTCTTACAATTCACAATATCATCACTGATATCGTTGTTCCTTTAAGGAATTCCTCCTCTTTTCAGTAACCCTTGTAAGAGCTCCCTGGGGAAGAGCTATAACCTTCCACCATGTAACTGCTGTATTTACTGTATGAAATTCGTGCAGTATTGGACTTTGTTTTGTTCGGCAAACTCGGCCATTCCAATTCAGCCTTGTATACATTTTCTATTCGTCAGTTTGGGATTTTGCCTTCGG
Source organism: Lederbergia ruris (assembly GCF_018332955.1). Taxonomy (NCBI): domain Bacteria; kingdom Bacillati; phylum Bacillota; class Bacilli; order Caryophanales; family Bacillaceae; genus Lederbergia; species Lederbergia ruris. Next base: position 98,195 of record NZ_BORB01000003.1, on the reverse strand, counting down.
CTTCCTTCAGATTCCACCTCGCGATGGACATCCATGCCGTCAGCTAACATTTCCTAATGTCAAGCCTGTAGTGGACTTTCACCACCAAGTTATAGCCCATGCTGGGCGCACCGACAAAAAATGCACCTCTTATTTGAGATGCATTTTGACGTTTTTAACCGAGTAATTTTGCTGTTAAAGCTTTAGCCTTTACAATATCCTTTGTACCATGTACCAAGATGCGTCCATCTTTAAAGAGTACCATGCGATGGTCAAGATATTGGCAAGCAATTAAATGTTCATTATAGATAAGTTTGCTAACAACTGACTGAATGGCAGTAGCTAGGGGCCTTAATTCTAGTTTTCTCATATGCGGAATCGTTAATTGTACCGTATCACGACCGCATAATACCGCAGCCCTCGTTTGACGATCGTCTGATAAGAAAGGATAGGTAGCCTGATCACAACAGCTTGGACAATTTGGACGCTTAAGTGTCGTCACATTAATTGCTGCATGTTCCCCTGTCCAGAGGTCAAACGATTTTAGCTTCAAATCTACTTCTGCTCCCACAATATATTGAAATACATTGGTAACTTGATGGGCGGCAACCACCTGAACAATCGGACTTATGACCCCTGATGTGTCACATGTGAGCGTATGGGGAGGAAGCGCATCTAGTAAACAGTGCAGACAAGGTTGATCCCCAAATCCAATCGGATAAATCATTCCATAACTCGCCACAATCGCCCCCATGAAAAAAGGGATATCTGCTTTTCTTGTTGCATCATTCACTAACAGTCTTGTCTCAATATTGTCGGTAGCATCGACAACTAACGTTTTTCCCTCTACTAGCTTCTCTACATTTTTAGCTGTCACATCCGCAATAAACGTTTCGACCTCTATCATGCTATTGATCTCACTTATTCGTTTCTTTGCGGCAACCGCTTTGGGTAGTTGATCTAGGACATCCTGTTCTTTATACAGTTGCTGCCTCTGAAGATTACTCCAATCTAAAATATCTCGATCGACAATGGTTAATTTTCCGACGCCAGCTCGAGCAAGCATTTCGGAATTCGCCGATCCAAGTGCCCCAGCTCCAATAATTAAAACATGAGCATCTTGGATTTTCTTTTGTCCTTCCTCTCCAATCGGTTGGAATAATTGCTGTTTTTCATAGCGACTATTCATGTAGGGAGTAATCCCTCCATCGGACTACTGGCTATCCCATAATCACGTTCCTCGATTCTGCCGGCTTCATATCCAATACGGCCCGCCTTAATGGCTAAATTCATCGCTTCCGCCATTTTCACAGGATCTTTCGCACCGGATACGGCTGTATTTAGTAAAACTGCATCCGCACCAAGCTCCATGGCATAGCATGCGTCCTTTGGTGATCCAATGCCTGCATCAATGATAACTGGTACTTGAGCTTGCTCTATAATTAGTTGCAAATTCAACGGATTCAAAATGCCTTTTCCCGAACCAATCGGGGATGCTCCCGGCATAATAGCATGAACTCCTAGCTCCTCTATTCTTTTAGCAAGAACGACATCATCCGAAGTATAGGTTAAAACGGTAAACCCTTCTTCAAGAAGCATTTCCGATGCCCTTAATGTTTCGACTGGATCGGGTAAAAGTGATTTTTCACAGCCAATGATTTCAACCTTTACCATATCGCATAAGCCAGAAGCCTTCGCTAATTTAGCCGTTCTCACCGCTTCTTCTGCTGTTTTCGCACCTGCCGTGTTTGGGAGAAGAGTGTATTGGGACAAGTCCAGCATTTCTAAAAAATTAGGTTGGGACGGTTCAAACACATTCATTCTTCTTAATGCGAAAGTTAAGATTTCCGCCTCAGAAACTTTAACAGCCTCTTTTTGTATTGCAAATGATGGATATTTTCCTGTACCTAATAAAAGTCTGGATGTAAAACTTTTTTCTCCTATTTTTAGTGAACTCATCTTCATCCTCCTCCTACAAAATGGATCATTTCTATTTCATCCCGCTCATGAATCGCACGTTGATATTCCTCTTTGGGAACAATTTCCCGATTGACTTCCACAATTACAACCCTTTCAGACAGTGTCAAATGTTCTAGAAGTTGTTGGACACTCTGGATGTTTTTTGGCAGTTGATAAGATTGTCCATTTAAAATAATCTCCATCCAAGATTCATTTCCTTTCATCAACTATTAATTTAGCGCTTGACAGGCATGATAATATTGTTCTGCCATTCTTGCAGGCTCGTGTGCTTCAAATATTGTCGACATGACCGCAAATCCTTTAATACCTAGTTTGGCTAAAGTTTGCAGATGTTCAGGCTTGATTCCGCCAATCGCATATACATCGATTGGTACTTGATCAGTGATCGCCTTAAGCGTTTGAACTCCTCGGGCTGGAACTCCTGGCTTGCAGTTTGTTGGGAACACATGACCATACAGCAGCCAATCAGCTGCAGAATGGCTTGCCTCGAAAGCCTCTTGTTCAGAATGAATCGATTTTCCAATTTGAAGATGTGGAAAATTATTTTTTACTTCTTGAACATCTAAACCATGACCCGGTAACTGCACCTTGGGAATATCCATCACAACCGCAACATCTACCCGATCATTGACCACTAACTTCTCTCTTTGTACTCCAGCTGCGATGACATGTTCAAGCAAGCGGATTTGTTCTCGAACTGTTTTCGATCGCTCTCTAATGATAAAGAAATCAACATACGGATCCATTTCAATCATATGTTGAGCTAAGGTATTAACATCCAAGCAGTCATTCGTGACAACCAATCTCTTCAATACAACCCTCCTTAACAATACAAAAACCACTTTCCAACAGTAGGGAAAGTGGTAGATGAAAAGCCCCGCTTACTCAGCAAAAGGCTGATCCATGACGGGTTGTTCGCTATTCCACACTTCCCTACGCAGGCACCAACCTGTTCAGGTTATAAGGGTATCAGAGTTCCACTCTTCTCTCAGTCCTTTTCAAGGATTCCCCTAGTGATTTTTTATATGAAATTATGATACTCACCAATATACTAGCATAAAGAATAACTAAATGTAAGGGGTTCAATATAGAGCCATTAATATGATACTTATTTTCTATCCCCCTCAAGAATTGATTTATTCAAACGTTTGTTCGATTACCAGTCTTTCTTCCAGATGTCACCGTTTATTTTAGATAAATAAATATAATATTGCTTCTAATTCATTTCCACTCCTGCCGGATTGGCATCGACAATCCATTTCGTATAATCGGTTATGATTCCATCTACTCCCAGGTTAAGGGCCTTCTGCATTTTTCTTGGATCGCGAATGGTCCAAGCCATTACCTTTTTATCTCTTTTATGAATTTCTTCCACATCTCTTGGTCGTAAGTAGTGAATGTTATAATTCACATAGGTTGCATAATCGGCAATGTCATCTAATTGTTGACTTGAAAGTGGATGCTCAGCTCTTGAAACAAGTACGGCCACTGGAATTTTCGGGAGTAACTCGTGCATTTTCTTCATCGATTCAAAATTCATAGATTGGATGATTACATTATTTGTATTATTATATTGCTCAATAAGTTCGGCAAGGATTTCCTCAATCCCTGCATTGGCTTCTGGCTCCTTAATTTCAATAATAATCCCAATTTGGTGGAGCATAGTGTCCAATAGCTCCTCTAGCGTAATGATTTTTTCCCCTTTAAAAGAAGCATTAAATTTGCTTCCCGCATCTAATTCCTTTAATTCTTCTAATGTAAAATTTCGAACATATCCTGACCCATTGGTTGTTCGGTTCACTTTATCATCATGAATAATAACAAGTTGATTATCTTTTGATAAATGAATATCCAGCTCAATATAATCCATTCCATGATCAACGGCCTTCTGAAAAGCAGCCATCGTATTCTCAGGAGCATAACCTGAGGCGCCACGATGGGCAACACTTATCGTCCCTTGCAATTCAAAACTGGTATTTGGCTTTTCTGTAAAACCGATTAGGAGAGTGAGACTCGCAATTCCAATGATTGCAAGCATGTATGCTTTAAGTGCTCTTGGTGTGATTCTCATGAAACTCCCCCTACCCTTTATTTGTAAACGCTTTCTAATATTATTGTATCATATTTTTCGCCAAAATGCTCCACTCTTTCAATAAATTCCCTTTAAAATAAGCCTATTTTTTTCTACGAAACTCCGTATCTTTTTGCAAATGAAGCGACCAAGGGAATCAGCCCAAGGTTCGCTTAGTTGAATGCATTTAACACAGAATAATGTTCTAATGAGATATCCAACTTTTCATTCTGTGCCAGTTTTGCTAGCTGAGCACCGAGATAGGGGCCAACGGTTAAACCGCTTGAGCCAAGTCCGTTTGCGAGATAAATCCCTTCATAATCGGGAAGCGCCCCGATGATAGGTAAGAATCCAGGTGTAAAAGGCCGAAACCCCACTTTCACATCAAGGAAGTAACTTTGTGATAAACCTGGTGCTACTTCTAAAGCTTTTTCAAAAATTTCATGCATACCTGAAACAGTCGGAGTTACATCAAAACCTGTATGATTTTCGTGTGTAACACCTACGGCGATTCTTCCATCAGAAAATGGCACCAGATAATGAACCCCTGGGGGCATAATAACAGGCCAATCTTTTGTGCTCTCATTTTTTACTTGCATATGAATAATTTGGCCCTTTTGAAAATCAACATTCATTTGAATATCCAGCGGTTCCAATAATCCCTTCGCCCATGCCCCGTTTGTCACCAAAACAGCATGACAAAGGAATTCCATTTCATCTACACGAACACTGACGATTTTCTTTCCACTCACTTGTAAACGGGCATTTCCTCGTACAATCGTCGCACCATTTCTCTCTGCCGCTCGTAATAACGCATCGCGAATGGATCCACCATCAACGCGAGCTGCTCCACTTACATACACGGCCCCATATCCATCCGCAAGTGGCGGGAACATTTTTTTCGCTTCTTCTGCTGTTAAGAGCTGCACATCGCCAATCTCTGGTGCATCTTTTCGTCGCTCGATCGCTCTCATCTGCATTGCTTGTAATTTGTATGGATCCGTATGTATACTTAGGGCGCCAACTTGAGCATAACCAGTGTCGGTCTCCCCTTCGTTTTCAAGTTCTGTAATCAATTGTGGATAATAAGTCGCTCCAGACTTAGCAAGCTGATACCATGCTTGATTGCGACGCTGAGATAACCATGGGCAAACAATTCCAGCTGCTGCCTGTGTCGCTTGTCCTTCGTCTTTTCGATCAATGACCGTCACATCAGCCCCTGATTTGGCTAAATGATACGCTGTAGAAGCACCAAGAATCCCGGCGCCAACGACGATATATTTTTTCATAAGAATATCCTCCTGCCCCAATTTTAAAGGTTATGGAGATGAGATATCAAGAGGGGCGGCTATCTATTTTTTGACCTGGACGGTCAAATTCCTAACAGAAAAGAAAGAGATATCCGCGAGGCAATCTTCTTTTGCCTTTCGAATATCCCTTCTACATTTAAATATACCTTTTGGGCAATCCTCTATTAATTTACGCCCACCACATCTCGGCTGGCTGTTCTTTAATTAAGACGGATTGCAGGTTGCTAACTGCGCGTTGGAATCCCTCTTCAATAGACATAAGTGGATCTTCATGTTCAATCGAAACAACATAGTCATAACCATATAAACGAAGGGCACTCATCATATCAGACCATTCTTTCACATCATGACCACAGCCAACAGAACGGAATGTCCATGCTCTTGTTTGCATTTTGTCATAGGGTTGCATATCTAAATAACCATGCATGTTTAGATTATCTGGATCAATGTAAGTATCTTTTGCATGGAAGTGATGGATGGCATTTTTCTCACCAAGAATTTTGATAGCAGCTACTGGGTCAATGCCTTGCCACCACATATGACTTGGATCGAGGTTCGCCCCAATTGCATCAGAAGTATTTTCTCTCAATTTCAATAAAGTATATGGAGAATGGACTAGGAAACCGCCATGAAGCTCAATGCCGATTTTTACGTTATGTTCTTCTGCATATTTGCCAATTTCCTTCCAATATGGGATAAGCTTTTCTTCCCACTGCCAGTTATAGACATCCAAATATTCTGGTGGCCATGCAACTGTAGGCCAATTCGGTTGTTTTGCACCTTCATGGTCGCCAGCTGTTCCTGAGAAAGTATTCACAACAGGTACATTCATTAATGATGCCAGTTTAATAGTTTTTCTCAAAGTTTCATCTGCTTCTTTTGCAACTTCTTTATTAGGATGAATTGGGTTATTATGACAGCTGAACGCACTGATCGTTAAGCCCCGTGATTCCACTTGATGCAAGTAATCTTTCCGTTTTTCCTCACTTTCAAGTAAGGCATCCATGTCACAGTGTGCATTTCCTGGAGAACCACCTGTCCCAATTTCTACTGCATCTAGACCGGACGCTTTCACATGATCAAGCATTTCCTCAAAAGATTTCTCTGCAAACAGTACTGTAAATACTCCTAGTTTCATAGCTACAGTCACCTATCCCTTCCATATTATTAATTGATTAAACACAGTTTCATTTTAACGTTTATTTCTAGATTTGCACAATTTTCTTTGTTTCGCTAGACTCTAATGCGGCCAAGACAACTTTTAATGATTTCATGCCTTCTTCCCCATTAATTGGCGGTTCTGTATCCTTCACAATACTGTCAACGAAATGGTCAATCACCTGTGTACTGGACTGGCCACCATCTTCATTCGATTGGATTTTTCCAAGATCAAAATTCTCTGTCTCACCACCAACATGATGAACAATCAAGGAGTGATCTGGATCATCTTCCAAACGTAATACCGCCTTTTCTCCATAGATAATCGTTGCATTATCTTCTTTCCCATAGGCCCAGCTTGCCGCAAGTGTTCCAATAATCCCCGTCTCTGATTTCAAAATACAAACAGCATTATCATCTACTGTACTATCTTCTTTGGCACCTGATTCCACGAAAGAACCTACTTCTACAAACTCTTCCCCTAATAAATAACGCATAAGGTCTGTTTTATGGACGCCGAGATCTCCCATTGCCCCAATAAATGCCTCTTCTTTTCTAAAGAACCAACTATCTTTCCCATCAATGCTCCATGCTTCTGGGCCAGGATGGCCGAAAGCTGTACGGAAGCTATGAATTTTTCCAACGGTTCCATCCGCAATGAGTTCTCTCGCCTTTTCATGGGAAGCAACAAAACGTTGGTTATGGGCAATCATCAACTTTTTGCCATTCTTTTCTGCTGCTTGAATCATATCCAATGCTTCTTTCTCAGATGTAGCCATTGGTTTTTCACATAAGACATGTTTTCCGGCTTCTAATGCTGCAATGCTGATAGGGGCATGCAAATAATTAGGCGTACAAACAGACACAATATCTAATTCTGCATCACGAAGCATCTCTTCATAACTTGTGAAAGCTTGACCACCATATTCCTTTGCCATTTTATTGGCTCTTTCTTCTACAATGTCACAGACTGCCACAATCTCAACTTGATCATTCATCGCATATTCTGGAAGGTGGCGGAATTTCGCAATACTTCCACAACCAACTACTCCAACTTTTAATTTGCTCATATCCATTCCCCTTTTCTAAGTATGTACCTGATGTAAATTCATTTTTTCTCCTGTTGTAAAAGCCAGGTATATAAATCTGGATTACGATAAGTGTCTGTCCAAGAATCATGTGCCGCATCTGGATAAACGGTTAGTTTGACATTTCCTCCAACATCTTGAAGAGCTTGTACCATCTTTTCCCCTTCATCTAATGGGACAACATCATCTTTTTCCCCATGAAAAGCCCAAACTGGAACATCCTTCAAACGTTCAATCCCTTTGATAGACCCGCCCCCACATATCGGCGCGGCAGCAGCAAATCGATCAGGATATTTTTTGGCTAATTCCCATGTACCATATCCGCCCATGCTCAAACCAGTGACATAGATTTTTTGTGCATCAACCCGGTAAACAGTAGAAATATGATCGATTAAGGCCATCAAATCATCCAAATACAAGGTCCATGTCGAATAACTTAGCTCTAATGGACATTGTGGGGCAAGAAGAATAAATGGGAACGATTGCTTTTCAGCCAACTTAAGTGGGCAATGACGTTTCACCAATTCCAAATCATTGCCTCTTCCCCCATTCCATGTAAAAATAACAGAAGCGGAAATTCCTTTTCGTTATCGTTATAATCAGTTGGGAGGGAAAGTAGATAGGCCAATTCCACCTCTTTTGTCACCGTTATCTCTTTTTGAAATAAATGCTCGCTTAACAATCCGTGTCTTCACCTCCAATTAGGGAAAGCCCTATCATTAACAGAGATGTTTTTCAGTAAAGTTCTCTTTCATGATCATTTTACCACACATATTTAAATTTCGGAATAGAAACGTTTCGAAAAATCACCTTGTAAAAAATTCGAACAAATTATACAGTATGAGTAGGAATATTTGAAACGGGGGAGAACACCATGGTTAGTATCAAAGATATTGCCAAAAAAGCAGGCGTATCTATTTCAACTGTCTCCTATGCACTAAATGGCAGTCCAAAGGTGACAGAAAAAACAAGTAAAAAAATACTAGCGATTGCAAAAGAATTAAATTATGTTCCTAATGCAGCTGCCCGTACACTAAAAAACCGGGCCTCAAAAATCATTGGGGCCTTTATGCCCGATTACGGGGGTCCTTTTTTCGGTGATCTTTTACGGGGGATGAGAAAAACATTGAATCAACAAGGTTACGATCTCATTGCCTGTACAGGAAAGGAATCTCATCGTTTTCTACCTGAAGGAATTATCGATGGGGCGGTCATATTAGATTGGAATTTCCCAGACGAGGAAATTCTCCGATATGCGGATCTTGGCAGTAAAATGGTTGTAATGGATCGGGAACTCCATCATCCCAACATTGAGCATGTCCTACTTGATAATCAAACCGGAACCGAATTAGCGATAAACTACTTAATTGAGAAAAAACATCAAAATCTTATCTTACTCACAGGGCCAGATGGAAATTTTGACTCACAGCAAAGACTTCAAGCCGCCGTAAGCATTTTACAAACACATCCTTCTATTCACTATACAATCTACTCGGGAAATTTTGATCAATCATTCGGCAAAAAGATTGTGAAAGATATTATTAAAGATTCGCCTATTCCAACGGCTATTTTTTCTTTCAATGATACTATGGCGATTGGCCTATATCAGGGATTCCGAAACTCATCCTTTAAAATTGGTCAAGACATACACATTATTGGTTTTGATAATACAGAGGTCTCTCAATATCTCCAACCGCCTCTTACAACGATTAACTATTCTAAAGAAGAGTGGGGATCTGTGGCAGCAGACAATTTGGTCCAATTACTGAACGGAAAAGAGACAAGTCCACAAACAATACCTGTTTGTTTGTTAGAGCGAGAGTCTGTTAAGAAAGCGGGAACCGGACTATGAGGCAAAAGGAAAATAATTATGGTATTACCACTAGTGGAATTTTTAATTATAATTAGAACAATTCAAGTTACTGATGATCACTTTTTGTATTTTCGATATCGTTATCAATATTGTTATTGAAACCTTAAGATAAAAAGGTATGTATTTTCTCTATACACTCTTGAACAATATCCTCTGGTGCTTGGCCTTTTATCTGGATATCTGAAGCTGACCAATCGAGATTTCTAAACTGGTCGGTCAATATCACCCCAGTAAATACGCTGTCATCGGGCAATGAAACTTCAAACCCCCAACCCCTTGAGGTATTCGTTATCGGACATAATGAAGCAAATTTTGTTACTTTATTAAATTCTTTTGGGGACATTACAATTGCTGGTCTACGTCCCCTTTGTTCATGTCCTGCCTGTGGATCGAAATTTACATAAACTAAATCTCCTCTATCCGGTGTCTCCATTACCAAATTTCATTCCCTTCTGGTTTTCCCCAATTAATTTCTTCGTGTCTATTTTCTCCCATGGATTTTATTCCATAAAGGAAGATCCCTAGCCCCCCGAAAAATGTAAAAAGCACTGTTTGCAGATCCATTTCTTCTCCCCTATTTATGTAGTTTAATCGACATTGTTCATTCTTCATCTTAGTGAAGAACCTTGAAAAAGCAAATACGAAGGAATGTAAAGATTGTGTAAAGATATTTGCGCAATCGCCTTACTTTTGACGATGAGTGCAATCATTGGACGAAAGTTTCCTTACACCTTATTCTTTATTTAATTCATTTTGAGGAGGGTAAACATGAGCCATATAAAATATTTCCAAGGTATTCCTTTATCTGTTTTAGACCTTGCCCCTATCACGGAAGGAAGTAATGCAACGCAATCTTTTAAAAATAGTGTTCAATTAGCTCAGCTTACAGAAAAGCTAGGCTTCAATCGTTATTGGTTAGCTGAACATCATAATATGCCTGGCATTGCCAGTTCCGCTACATCCGTTTTAATTGGACATATCGCTGGTGCAACCAAGAGAATTCGTGTTGGCGCTGGGGGAATTATGCTACCAAACCATGCGACTTTGGTGATTGCGGAGCAATTTGGCACTTTGGAATCCTTATACCCCGGACGGATTGATTTAGGGCTTGGACGTGCTCCTGGAAGTGATCAGGCTACAGCCTATGCTTTAAGAAGAACACTACAAAGAGGGGCGGAGGAATTTCCCTTGCAAGTAGAAGAATTGGAGGCATACTTTGCAGGAAGCTCGGCTGCTCGAGTGCGGGCGATCCCTGGAGAAGGATTAAATATTCCTATTTGGTTGCTGGGTTCAAGTGGTTTTAGTGCGCGCCTTGCCGCTCAAAAAGGATTACCTTTTTCCTTTGCGAGTCATTTTTCTCCAGACTATACTTTGCCGGCTTTACAAATCTACCGAGAAAACTTTCAACCTTCAGAGACTTTGGGTAAACCTTATGCAATGTTGGGGGTGAATATTATTGCGGCTGACACGGATGAAAAAGCGCAATGGCTATCAACATCTCAACAACAGCAATTTTTAAGCTTGGCTAGAAATGAGCCAACACCATTGAAGCCACCGATTGAGAATATGGAGGAAATTTGGTCACCGATTGAAAAAGCACATATCGAAAAAAACCTTGATTCTCGTTCAACGATTGTCGGCAGCCCGGAAACCATCCGAAGAAAACTAGAGGCTTTTATCGAAGAGACAAAAGCGGATGAAGTCATTATTAACTCACAAATTTTCGATCAAAAAGATCGACTACATTCGTATGAAATAGTCGCTGGGATGATGGTTTAATAGGGGGATTGGATGTTGAAATGGACTTTCGTGTTTTTATGTCTTTTCATTTTCGTCGGGCTAGTATTTGCTTATCCTACCCCATTTCTGACCGATTTTGATGTAAAGATCCTGTTATTTTTCGAAGATATTCGTACACCCTTTCTCAATCAATTTTTTACGATTATAACTGCATTGGGCTCGATCAAGGTTCTTTTTCCAGTGTGTATCGGGGCTTCCATTTACTTAGCTTTCAAAAAATATTATATTGAAATCGGCTATTTGTGGGTTTTATTCTGGAGTTCGCGAGGCCTCAATTTTATTTTGAAGGAATGGATCAAACGAGACCGCCCTTCCCTGCATCCATTAATCGAAATAGGCGAGTATAGTTTTCCCAGTGGCCATTCGATGAATGCCATTGTCGTACTTGGCTTTCTTTGTTACTTACTATTAACTATGTTGAAAATCAATAAAACGTGGCGAATCATCTGGTTTTTAGTGACCGGAGTTACCATTTTACTTATTGTGATTAGCAGACTTTACCTCGGGGTTCATTATCCTACAGATGTACTTGCGGGATTGGCAGTGGGGTATTTATTACTCGTATCCTTTCTCCATTTTTTCACTGGCATGCGAAAAAAAGGCTAGCAGACCGCGTATAGCGAGTCGGCTAGCCTTTTTAAATGTTCTATTAGGCGTTGTGGGTGTTCTATTAGCTGTTAGACACTTTTCTAGAATCCGCTGGTCTCGTACCGGCTGTTTTTGCTCATTACAATCTAGATCAAGTTTTTAGTCGCCTATGCTTAGAAGTTGAAGGCTTCCACTGTCTTCTGATTTAAATCTAATCTTGCTTCTTTTGTAATCATCTTCTTATTTTTAGGATCATTTACACATTCTAAAAAGTCATCGATAAACTTTTGCGCTTGCTTGTGTGAGCCATTATTCAAATGATGATTGGCTTGCTTTAATTGATTCGTTAATTGTTTCGCTAGAGGATGTTGAATATTACCGGCCTGAATCATATCCTCCAATATTAACTCGATATTGGGCCTTTGCTCTGGATCAGAATAAATAGCCTCAAATTGATCGTAATAAATCATCCCAGCTGTTTTATTATGCTGATTCTTTTCCTCTAAGGCGAAATAGCGCACTTTTAATGGGAAGACGGTATCTTCTGGTACTGTCGCATAAACATATTTCCAACCTTCCCAATTCACGCCACCAATGGTCGTCATGTTCCACAAGGCATTTTGGCCATTGCCATCCGTAATACCTAGTCGAAGGTGATGATATTGTTGATCCCCATACACCCAGACGCCAAATCGTGTCGGTTCTCCCTTTATTTCCTGGCCAAGATTGCCTTCATCATCTAGAAAATGTATATAAGCTGCGGATGTTCCTTCTGTTCCTGTAAAGTCATAGGTTAATTGAGCCGCTCGCTCTCCATATAATACATGTTCAGGATCGGAAACAAGTGTCATTTTAACAGAACCCGGCACTGTCCGTACTTCATTAGAGCGAATATGGGACTCATCTTCAAAATCCTCTATGACTGGGGAAGGCCCTACCTCAACAGTAGTCTCCACACGCAAATTTTGGTACTTAGCCACTACCTTTCCACTTGTCTCCTTGCTTCCAGCATGAAAAATACCTTCCTTCGTGATCTTTCCAATATCACCTTCCACAGACCATTCAAGTACATCTGGAGAAATCATCAATCTTTGGCCCGATTCATCATAAGCCTTTGCGGAAAATTCCTGGGTTTTCCCGGGTTCTATGACAAAAGAAGTTGGTGCAATTTCCAATGACGCGACTTCATCTGTAACCATGACGGTTTTATTTGTAGAAACAGAACCTTTCTCAACGATCACCTGTCCTTGTTTCTTCGCTTTTCCTGCCACAAACAAACCGGAACGGGCGATTTCTCCAATTTGGCCCTCAACCTTCCAATTCAATGATTTTGGCTCTATTGCCACTGGGTTGATAAATTCATCATACCCCTTTGCTTGTATTCTTATCTTGCTTCCTGGAACGATTTTGAGATCAGAAGACGGATATAAACGAATACCAGCCAGCTTTGATTGTTGCGGTGCCTTGGAAATCACTAATAAAGAACTACCAACTGGTCTTTCGTGTCCATCAGAAGGGCGATTTTGCAACGTTGGTTTTGATTCCCCGGGCTGTCGCACATAATACGTCGTCGAACCTCCACCATCAATATTGATCGCATCTTCCATCCCTAACGATTGCAAATAGGCAGCCGCCCCTGGCAAAGTCATCCCATCTGAATGCCCCTCTTGTCTCCCATCTACTGCAAATATATATAGTTTCCCGTTTTTTGTGGCGAGCATCGTACGTGGATGCTTATCTGTATTATTTTTATGATCTTCAAGCAATTCTTCCCAAATCTCCCCATCTTTTAAAAGTACCGTCCCTAGAGTAGAATTACCTGATAAAACATGTTTAGCTTGATTAATATTTTTTGTAAAATTAAGGTCTATACTAATCTTTTCTCCAATGGACAAATGATTCATAAGCCAATCTGCCTTTGTTCCTACTGCCGATAATACGATTTTTCCTTCCTCTAATTTTGTATCCGCTGCTTCTTTCATCGATAACACTTTTCCTTGCATCGTTTGCCCGGCAATAAAATGATCTTTCCCTTGCCCTACATCTATAACAACTTCTATCCCACCATCTGGCGTTTTGACGGATTCACCAAATCGATCATTAAATAAGAAAGCACGATCATTATGGGTCGCAACGCGAGAACGGTTGACCATATCTAACTCTAATGTATCTCCATTATGATTCTTGAATTCTGCTGTCATCTCCACTGAATGCTCCAATTTTATGGAGTTATCGGGAAAAGTAACCATAAGTGCCTTAATATTTCTGGAGGAAGTATAAATCTCTCCATCCACTATTTGCAGACCTGATGGGACACCTACAGAGCTAAAGAAATCGCCATTCACTCCTCCAACCACTTGTTCACCTTGCTCCATCATTTCATCAATTGTATTTCCCACTGTTTCCAGCCCGTACACTTCGCCCTTAGATGAATAAGGAGTAACTTGTACGTAGGAATTCCGCGGATCGACTTCCATCATATGAAAAGAATTGGTGGAATCTCCTTCCCTCAAGTTTATATTTTCGTGATACACGCCAGGCGAAACCTGATATTCTTCCTTAATTATAACTTCATAATCTTCCTTTGTTTGTGCGGTTATGACATTATTTCCAACCATGATAGACAGGAGTAGAATGCACGTAAAGAATATAGATGATTTTTTTATTCGCATGGGACCACCCTTTTCAGAATTTTCGGCATTACTGCCTGGCCGCTAGTTTCGGCCTTTCCAACTTGATTTCAAGCAATTCTTGGATGGAATAGATCATAATCTTCGGAACATAGTCTTCTTTAGGAGTAAGATCATGGTAAATCTTTCTTTGGAAAATTTTCATTAAGTAGTCTTTCTGTTGTGCCCTTTTTTCAGGGGGGATGTTTCGTAATTCTTCAGGCATTTGATGATCGATTAAAATCGATAATGCCCCTAATTGGTTAGCAAAAAACACATCATGATCTAATCGGTCTCCTACATGGGCAATTAATTCTCCATCTTTTAATAAAGGATCCGCCATGCTCATTGCCGGTTTTGAGCAGCCCACTTTACAAGGTGTAATGACTCTATCAATTTGCTCGGCCAATTGAATGGCTTCCATAACAGGATATTGATATTTATAATAGCCATTTGTCACCACTCCCAGTGAGTAGCCTTTTTCTTTTAATTCGGCTAATACAGTTAAGGCATTATTCTCTAGCAAATATACCTTAGGATCCTCTGCGTGCTTTTGCACTAATTCCGCAATATTGATTTTCAGTGGAATCTTCTGATCAGCCAGAATCTGTTCTAAAATATCATCCCAGTCATAAGCAGCTGCATCCCTTTTCTCTTTTAATCGTTTTTTGTGCTCTTTTCTAATTTCTGGAAATATACCATCTTCCAGTGTTAAATGGGAGGCTACTAAACTTTCAATCTCAGGAAAAACCCACTTACTAAATGGATTTTGCATCAGTGTTTCATCCAGATCGAACGTGATGTATTTTTTCATCTTTTGCCACTCCTTCAAACTTTACCTATTTACCTTACTACTTATGATCGAATTGCCCCTGCACAGGGTAATGATCAGAAATAACATCCACCTTCTCACCATGAATAATCGTTGATTTCGGATTTAGCTGCAACATAGCCTGATTGACCAGCATATAGTCAATCCTGACATAAACGGGGTCATTTAGCTCACCTTTGATTTTCGTTGGCAACGAATAGTCTAAGGATTCACCAACCCCTATGTCATGTAGTCCCGCATCCAGTAAAGTCTGCATCGGTTGATAATTAATCTCTCCATTTAGAATATGTTGTCGGTTTGAAAATTTTCGCTGAATCATCTTTTCTTTGCTACGATTGTTTATATAGTAATCCTGATCAAGGGGTGATAATGTATTTAAATCCCCCATTAACATAAGGGGCTCGTAGATGGACTGAATATAATCGGCAATTTCGGCTGTTTCCTTCTCTCTGATTGTGGATTCAAATGGGGACAGATGTGTGACGAGAAAGTGAATTTGTTGAATTTTGACATGTAAAAGCCCATGATGAAAAGGAGCCTCATCTGTCTTATGAATTTTTTCAATTGGAAACTTAGAAGCAATACCAATGAAATAGGGACTCGTTTTCATTTGATAAAGAAACGTATAGGACATTCCCAACTTCTCCATTTCCCTTTGGAATTCCGCCTTTGTCCAATCATTCATTTCATTGAAGCCTGCAATATCGTAATCTTGCTGTTTCAACCAATCGAATAGCAAAGCATAACGTTCATCCGTTCGACAACCATCCAAAATATTGTATTGTACGACTTTCATAGGCAGTTTCATCCCCTATTAGGTTTAATGATTTTGTAAATCTAAATGATCCTATTTCGCATAGCCATGAAGAATTCATACCATTTCAGTATTCAAACATTGGGTATTGCCACTTAAATACAATGAGTCGCCTCTTTAACTAACATAATCAGGGATGGAAGTTGTCTCCCATCCCATTCATTTTTTCAAGCTCAAATCATTACTCGGCCTGTTCTAGATAGCGTCCATAGGCATCTTGATAAATTTCCATATACTGATCCAAACCGATTTTTTTCACGGTTTTGACATACTTATCCCATTCATCAAACGATGTTTTTCCAGTAATGAATTTAGCTTGGGATTCTGTGATATAATCTTCAATATCCGTACCAACGGAAGACATGATTTCACTTTCTTCATTTGTGAAGTTAAATGGTGGCCAGATTTCCTCTGGTCGGTCATTGACAAATTTCTCCGCTGCCGCTTTCGAGGATTCCAAACCTTCGGACCCTTTAAAATACGCTTCTTTTACGATCCCTGGATATGAAACGCCACGCCAGGTCATATACTTGGAGATCGCTTCTGTATAAGAAAGGCCATCTGGGTTATCATTAATAAGATCTGTATATTCTACAGAGCCATCCTCATTTTCAACATAGGTTTCCCCTTCAACACCCATGAAATAGAGCTTACTGCCTTCATCACCATAAAAATAATCTAGCCAACGCACTGTTTCTTCTGGATACTGATTTTTATCTGTGATCGCAAATGCACCAGCATGAACGAGCGGCGCACGATAGTTTGAATATAACTTATCCCCATGCGGGCCCTCTAGAGTGTAAGCACCGATATATTCATCGCGGCCATATCCTGATTCCGGACTCGTCGTCAACGTTGCTGCAAATAAACCATCTGTTCCACGCGCATTCGTTTGTTCGGATTTTACTGTGTATAAATCTTCAATAATCAGCCCTTCTGAATATAACTTATTTAGATATTGGAGCATTTCCTTATAACCGTCCTGAATCGGAATAAACCTTAATTCATCTGTCTCTGGATCCACATCGACATAGGGGTGTCCTGTTCCCCTATTTCCTAATCCAAATGATCCTTTAAAGTGATTAATAATATTGCTGTCACCACTAGCACTTAAACCAATCTCATCGGCCTTTCCATTGCCATTTGGATCGTTATTCACCGCTGCTTTCAAATATTCATAGAAATCGTCTAAAGTCTTTGGCTCTTCCATATCCAATGCTTTTAAGAAGTCCCCATTAATCCACAGTTTCCAACCTGCCATAACGGAAGTAAACTCTGGGTCAAATATTCGTGGAAACGAGTAAATGTTGCCGTCTGGCATCGTAATCCCGCGTTTAATATCCGGATTTTCGTCCAAGATTTTCTTTAAATTAGGGGCATACTTGTCAATTAAATCATTTAACGGAATCAGAACACCCTGTCCTCCGTAAGTGATTAAATCCTGTGTAGACAAACCAACACTATGAAAAGCATCAGGATAGTCCCCACCCGCTAGCATTAAGTTTGTTTTTTCTTCTAAACCCTCTTTTGAAATCATTTGCCATTCAATATCCACGTTTGTCATTTCTTCATATTTGTTATACACAAGGATATCATTCCAGTCCGGAGCTGCGTCTGATGGCGCAACAAAGGTGAGCTTAATTTTCTCATTTACAATCGGGAATCCCTCTTCATTAAAGTTCGCTTTTGCTTCATCATCTTTCTCTTTTTCTCCATCTTTTCCTGCTGAATCACTACTACAAGCTGATAATATGGAGAAGATTAGCAATAATACAGCCGCAAAGACAGAATACCTTTTAAGCTTCAAGATAAAACCCCTCCTACATGATTTTTATTTATATAAAGGTGATCAGTCTTGAGAAGTCTGATCATAACCCCTTTAGCAACTATTTTTGATAAAGATGATTACTTAGTTTGTTCTAAATAGCGATTATAGGCATCTTGGTAAATGTCCATATACTGATCCAAGCCAACCTTTTTCACTGTCTCTACGTACTTATCCCATTCATCAAATGAAGTTTTGCCCGTTATAAACTTTGCTTGAGATTCCGTAATATAATCTTCAATATCTGTTCCAACAGAAGACATGATTTCACTCTCTTCATTCGTATAGTTGAATGGTGGCCAGACTTCTTCTGGCCGATTTTCTTTAAACTTTTCAGCTGCCTCGTTAGAAGTCTTTACTCCAAAATAATCTCTCTTTACGAATGCTGGATAGGGACCTGCCCTCCAAGTCAAATACTTAGATATTGCTTCTGTTCGAGTAAGGCCATCAGGGTTGTTCTCAATCAGATCCGTATATTCAACTGTTCCGTCCTCATTTTCAATATAGGTCTCTCCTTCAACACCCATAAAAAAGAGTTTACTTCCCTCATCACTATAGAAATAATCGATCCAGCGTATCGTTTCTTCGGGGTATTGATTTTTATCCGTAATCACAAATCCGCCGACATTGTTAAGTGGCGAACCATAATTTGAATGGATCTTATCACCATGGGGTCCTTCCAACGTAACCGCACCAATATATTCATCACGGCCATATCCAGTCTGAGGGTTTGTTGTGACGGTTGCCGCAAACAATCCATCTGCCCCACGTGCATGGGTTTCCTCTGATTTCACCGTATATAAATCTTCAATAATCAACCCTTCCGAATATAACTTATTTAGATACTGAAGCATTTCTTTATATTCATCCTGAATCGGAATAAATCTTAACTCATTTGTTTCTGGGTCCATATCGACATATTTATGGTCTATTCCTCTATTTCCTAACCCAAAAGAACCTTTAAATATATTGATAAGATGGCCATCGCCACTTGCACTTATCCCAATCTCGTCGGCTTTTCCATTACCATTTGGGTCATTATTCACCGCTGCTTTAAGATAGTCATAGAACTCATCTAGAGTCGTAGGCTCATCCATGTCTAATGCTTTTAAAAAGTCTCCATTTATCCACAGTTTCCAGTTCGCCAATACCGCGTCAAAATCCGGTTCATATATGCGAGGAAATGAGTAGATATTTCCATCTGGCATCGTGATTCCGCGTTTAATATCCGGATTTTCTTCTAATATTTTCTTGAAATTAGGGGCATATTTGTCAATTAAATCATTAAGAGGAATCAGAACCCCCTGCCCTCCATACGTAATTAAATCCTGTGTCGACAAGCCTACACTATGGAAAGCATCTGGATAGTCTCCACCGGCAAGCATTAAATTGGTTTTCTCCTTCAAGCCCTCTTGTGAAATCATTTGCCAGTCAATATCCACATTGGTCATTTCTTTATATGTGTTGTAAATCAAGATATCATTCCAATCGGGGGAATCAGATGAGGGAGCAACAAATGTCAGCTTAATTTGATCGTTCACAATCGGAAATCCCTCTTCATTAAAATTCGCTTTTGCTTCATCATCTTTCTCTTTTTCCTCTTCTTTTCCAGTAGAATCACTACTACATGCAGACAACGAGGAAAAGACCAGCAATAACGTGACTACGAATGTGGAAAACTTTTTAAGCTTCAAGACGAGCCCCTCCTAAAATTTTTATATAAAGGTGATTAGCCCTTAAGAGAGCCAATCATAACCCCTTTAACGAAGTACTTTTGGACAAATGGGTACATAATCAAGACGGGAATATTGGCTACTACGACAAGAGCATATTTCATTCCTTCTACAGACATAGCCTGTTGAACGACCGACTCCACCATTGTCGCATCCATATCTGCTACATCCTCTTGAATCAGAATTTCCCGTAAAATCAATTGCAATGGGAATTTGCTACGATCTGTTAAATAGATCAAACCATCAAAAAATGAATTCCAATGACTCACAGCATAAAACAAAGTCATTACGGCGATAATCGGGGTCGAAAGCGGCAAGACAATTCTAAATAGCGTCTGTAAATTCGAACAACCATCAATATGAGCAGCCTCTTCAATTTCATTGGGAATACTTGTTTGAAAGAAGGTTCTCATGATGATCAGGTTATAAACCGAGATCGCC
This sequence comes from Lederbergia ruris, assembly GCF_018332955.1. Lineage (NCBI taxonomy): Bacteria > Bacillati > Bacillota > Bacilli > Caryophanales > Bacillaceae > Lederbergia > Lederbergia ruris. The sequence goes on along the minus strand of NZ_BORB01000003.1, from coordinate 78,034 downwards.
CCAGGAATGACCATTGCCCAAATCGTATTTAACATATGAAGTTCTTTTATAACTAAATAAGTAGGAATCATCCCGCCACTAAAAAACATCGTAAAAATAAGCAAGGCGGTAATGACATTGCGCCCATAAAGGTTTTTTCTTGACAACGCATACGCTCCAGCGGTTGTCATCATTAAATTAATAACTGTCCCCACACCTGTATAAATAAAGGTATTTAAATATCCACGCATCACATCCTTGTTTTTGAACACTTTGGCATAACCATCAAAAGTAATTTCCTTTGGTAATAAGCGAATCTCCCCTTTCAGCAATAATTCTGGATTACTAATGGAGGCACTAAGGACAAATATTAATGGATAAATGACAATTACTAGAATAAGACAAAGTAATAAAAAGTTTACTATTCCAAAGGCACGGTCACCGATCGTTTGTTTTTCCATTCTCTCATTTCCCCCTTACCACAGACTTGTCTCACTGACTTTACGCGATATTTGATTCACTACGACAAGTAAAATAAAGCTGATCACTGAATTAAATAATCCAACTGCGGTCGAATAGCTATATTGCGCACCCATAATCCCTGTTTTATAAACATGGGTCGCAATCACATCAGAAGCTTCCATATTCAATGCATTTTGCATGAGGAACACCTTCTCAAAGCCTACGCTGATAATATTTCCGACATTTAGAATAAGGAGAATGATAATGACCGGAACAATCGCCGGGATATTAACGTGCCTAATTCGTTGAAGCCGACTAGCACCATCCATTCTTGCAGCTTCATGTAATTCTGGAGGTACCCCCGCCAATGCTGCTAAATAAATGATCGAGCTCCAGCCCATTTGCTGCCACACATGAGATAATACATAGATTGTTTTAAACCATCCCGGTTCTGTCATAAAAGATATAGGCTTTATGCCAAAGGCAGATAATAAATTATTCACCATTCCATATTGCGGGTTTAGAAATAGGAACAACATTCCCACAATGACAACGGTTGATAAAAAGTGAGGGGCATAGGTCACATTTTGTACAAGTTTTTTAAAGCGATTTAAGCGAACTTCATTAATCATTAAGGCTAGAATGATGGGGATAGGGAAAGCGACTGCTAATTCGTAAATTCCGATCCCCAATGTATTTTTGATTAAACGCCAAAAATAATAGCTATTAAAAAAACGTGTAAAATGTTTCATGCCTACCCATTCACTGCCTGTAATCCCCTTCGTTGCAATAAAATCTTTAAACCCAATTTGAACACCATACATAGGAATATATTTAAAAATAATAAAATAGGCCAAAACCGGTACGAGAAGCAAATAGATATCCCAATTATTCAAAATTCGTCTCCGTACATTAAATTTCTTTTTTATCTTAATTGTAGTGTTTTGTCCTTTCTCGGCATAAGTACTTTTCATTGTCAATCACCCCTTATTCCAGTTTCGATTTATACATAAACCCTTTGCCTTGTTTCAATTCTATTTTAATAAATCAATTTGATTTTCTTATTCAGTTCTCGTTAAGATTTCGTAAAGGTATCCATTCAAATTCCCAACTGGCTTTTGGTACCATCGGATTTCCACACATATCCGCTGCTTCAATCATTACTTGGTATGTAGCCATTTGGGAAGCAGGAGTGATTGGAGCAGATACTAACCCAGTTGTGGGATCAAAGGTATGCTCGACCATTTTTCCATTGATCCATACTTGAATCGATGAAGGGTCTATACCACTATCGTCATCTTTTAGAGTTAAACTAACCATTGGGTGTTCGTCTTTTATCGTTTGGTTCGGAACAGGCATAGGATGACTAAACACAGGCCCTTCCAAATCTTCTTCTATTTTGACGTATTCAGCTCTCAGATGATCAAAATAAAGCACACCTGCATTTTTATTCGCATCATTCGTTTCTGTAATAAATAAATAGCGAACCGTAATCGGGAATGCCGTATTTTCTGCTATATCAGCATAGACATATTTCCATCCCGTCCAATTCAAGCCACCGGGTTCTGTGAAATTGAGAGACCGACTTTCTCCGTTTGCATCAGCGATTCCTATACGCAACCAATGATCATTCGAATCCCCGTATACCCATAGTCCAAACCGATAGGGCTCTCCTTCAATTTCTAATCCCTTTTTACCGTTATCATCTAAAAACTGGATCACGGCTTTCGAAGCGCCAGATATATTCGTAAAGTCATAGGTTAATTTTCCGGAAAATGTTCCGAAACGAACGGGCTCAGGTCTAGGAGCTAGCGTCAATGTAACGGAATCAGCAACCGCCCTCTCTCCGTATACGGTCAGCCCTTTCAGCGAATCAAAAGTAGCCAAAGTCTTTGGAGGTTTTCCTACACTGACCTGAATTTCCACTTCTAAGTCCTTATATTTCGCCGTGATCTTTCCCTGTTTGATGTCTTGACTAGCTTGTAAAATTCCCATTGTTGAAACGCTGCCAATCCCCCCTTTAATGGACCAATCTAATTGGTCAGGGGAAACCCATACCTTGTTGCCGGCTCGATCAAAACCGCGAATATCTAATGCGATTTCACCGCCAGGCTCAACAACAATTGTAGGCGGATTCACCTCTAAACGAGTGATTTCTTCGACTACTTGTATAGAACATTGTTGTGAAACCGCTCCTGAATGTACCGTTAGCTCACCGGATCCCTTACTTGACCCTGCTCTAAAGGTGTGATTTTCCTCCATATATCCAATTCTGCCATCCACAGACCAAGTAAGTGTGGAGGGACGAACAGGAACAGCGTTAAAGAAACGATCCTGCCCTTTTACTTCGAATTGGACCTTACTACCTGCCATCACTCGGATTGGAGAATCCGGTTTTACAACTAAACTATTTAATGTGGAAATAGGCGCCATCGTTTCAAAAAACAGTCCATTTCCCACTGCCCGTTCAAAGCCATCAGAAGGGCGATTCACAATGATTGGCCGTTCATCCCCAGGTTGTCGAATGTAACAGGTAGTTGAACCGCCCCCATCAATATTAATGGCTGCTTCCATACCAATGCTTTGCAAATAATAAGCTCCTTCTGCCAGTGTGATCCCATTTGAATGTCCTGGCTGCCTTCCATCTACAACAACAATATATAAACTGCCTTGCTTAATCGCGATCATTGTCCGTGGATGTCGATCACGATTAAGCGAGATCTCCGGATCAAGTATTTCTCGAGGTATTTCTCCATCCCTTAGGAGTACAAACCCTAAAGTTGAGTTACCTGAGATGACATGACGTACTTCATTTAGACCTTGATTCAACGAAACATTGATGTTGACCTTATCCCCGATCCGCACTTGCTTTTGGATCCAATCTGCCGCAGACCCACTTACAGATAGCACAAGTTGCCCTTTTTCAATTGGCGTATCAGCGGATTGAATAATGGATTCTACCACTCCTGTAACCTGTTTATTAGGAAAGATACGCCCATCGGGAACTTGAATCACAACTTCCACTACACCTTCGGGGGTCCGGGTTGATGAACCGAAACGACGATTATAGAGGAAAGCATGATTCGTATGCTTTAAGTATCTTGTGCGGTTGATTGCCTCTACCGCCATACTGCAACCGCATTCAAACGAAACAGTCGCATTCATCTTCACTCGGTCCTTTAGCAAGGGTTGCCCATTTGCCATAATGGCTAATAACACCTTAATCCTTGATGGAGAGGTAAATATTTCACCATTACAAATTTGTAACCCCGTTGGGACTCCTAACCAACTAAAGAAGTCTCCATTTACTCCAGCTACGATATTTTTTCCCTGCTCTATGAGTTCCTTTTGCATATTTCCAACTGTCTCCAAAAATTCTACTTTTCCTTTCGATGAAAATACAATCGGGTTAATATACTGATTATGTGGATCTACTTGAAGAATGTGTATGGATTGCTGGAACTTTTCATTTTGTAAAATTTGCTGGGAATGAGTCATGCCTGGTGCTATCTGAAAGGTGTCCTCCTTCTGTAAACTCCAGGATGACTCATTTGGAGATTCCTCTCGCCTTATATTCTTTTCGCCTCCCAATTCTGGACTTTCTAATAACTCAATATGCTCCGGTATATGAACTGATTTGTTTGACTTGAGCAATTTCTCATCCCCACTCTATGCTAAAATATCGAAAACTTTACGCCTTTATCGGAGAATATGATCCTAATAAATAACGCTCTATGGCCTTAGCCACACCGTCTTCTTCATTTGTCTCTGTGACAACATCGGCGATTTGCTTTAATTCATCATCTCCATTTCCCATGGCAACACCCAATCCTGCCGCTCGAATCAAACGCTGATCATTCAGGTTATCCCCAACAGCCATTACTTGATCCATGGTAATCCCGAGAAGTTCGCAGACTCTTCGTACTCCTGTTTCTTTGGAGATTCCTTTTAACGATATTTCGATATTAATAGGAGCTGAGCGCGTAATCTCTATGCTCTCTCTCGTTTTTAATAACTCTCTTAATCTCTCAATCTCCTCTCGATCTGGATGATGCATCCCGAATTTCAACCAATCTCTTTCGAACATTTCTTCCGTCCAATCTTTTTTATGCGTCAGGCTCTCGACACTATAACCCCAGAATTTTGCTCCTGTCCTCATTGCTTGTTCATGAAGCCAACGAATATCCTCCCTCTTAATAAAATGACGTTCCCATAATTGACCCGGCCCCTTCCATATTTCTGCCCCATTCACTAAAACCATAGGTGCATCAAGGGCTAGGTCATCCCAAATGGCTTCAGTAGTTTGGATTCCCCGTCCAGTTGAAAAGATGACCGTTACGCCTTCATCCACTGCTTTTCGTATCCATTTCCTTGTTTCTTGCGTGATTTTCTTATCATCCGTTAAAACTGTTCCATCCAAGTCAAGCGCTAGCAATTTGTAATTAGGCATTAAATTCAACACTCCTTACCATTCTTTCATCCAGATGAGGTGGTGGCACCTACTGTATGAGTCTCTCTTCTATCACTTTATATCTCCCTCAAAATATAAAGTAATCTTAAGCTAATGTCCGCAGTTGATTCAATCGGCTTACATTTTGAATAAAGAACCCACTTTCTATAAATCAATTTGATTGATTAAATCATAATGTAAACATATGGCAATTTCAAGTCCCTTTTTAAAATCTTTTGAAATTTCTTCCCTCTCTATTTTAAAAATAAACAGGGAAGAGATCGCACATAGAGACAATTTTATAAGTATTTTATTCCTCCTTCTCCACTTCTTTTAACAGTTTCATAGCCTTCTCCGGATAATCCGTAAAAATAGCGGCTACTTTTGTTTCGAAAAACTTGGTCATATCCTCCGCCTTATTAATAGTGAATACTCTCACAGGAAAACCTTTATGTTGGGCCTCTGTAACCATTTCGCGGTCTGTTTCCGGCCGATATGTGTGAAGTGCTTTAGCTCCTATTTCTGCAGCGTATTCCCATGGGTTCTCGAACTTTTTCATATACAAAATAGCACATTCAAGATCTTTATTGATCGAAATGACCCTTTTAAGAGAATCATGGTTAAAGGAGGAGATGATCGACCGATTGCTATACTGATATTTTTCCAGTTCCTGAATCATTTTTTCCTCAATTCCTGTATCTTCTTTGACAGGTTTCTTAATTTCAATATTTAACTCTATATTGGTATCTTGAAGTAACGCCAATACTTCCCGAAAGGTAGGAATCGTTTCACCAGCAAACTCAGGTGAAAATTTAGAGCCAGCATCAAATGCTTTAAGTTCTTCCACCGTATAATCCAAAATCTTCCCGGTCCCATCTGTTGTACGGTCTAATGTATAATCATGAATCACGACCAATTCCCCATCTTTTGTCAGTTGAATATCTAATTCGATTCCATCGACCCCAAGTCTAACGGCTTCCTTAAAAGCTGTGATCGTATTTTCAGGATGAGTCCCTGAACTACCACGGTGTGCAAAAATTTTCGTCATGAATAAAACTCCTTTATATAGAATGTTGCTTTTTTATCTTATATGGGTTCTACCAAACTATGATTCAATATCAATTTCCGCTTCCTTATGACTGTCTAGTTTATTTTTTTCTAGTAAAAGTCCTACGTTCGTAGTCAAAAATGAGACAACAACGGCACATATCACAATCGCGTAAAATCCGGCTCCTATTCCAATTCCAACTCCACCAGCAAATAAAATCATCGCTGCGGATGTAAGTCCTTTTACCTTTAATCCATCCTTTAAGATCATTCCCGCTCCTAAAAACCCTAAACCCGAAACGATTTGCGCCGCCAAGCGCATCGGATCCATCATTTTTCCGCTATTATGTTGACTTAACATTTCTGCACTTTGAATGGATATTATTGTGATAAGCGTACAAGCGACGCAAACATATGTATAGGTTTTGATTCCAGCGGGTTTGCTTTTAAATGATCGATCCAACCCGATTAAAAATCCAAGAACAGCACTAATTACGACCCGCACGAACATCTCTAGATGACCTTGAATATATTCTTCAAATAGAAAATGTAAAAATGACACAATACCCTCTCCTTTTCGCTTTTTCTAGCCTGGTTTCATGATCAACAAAGTAAAAGCATATGTTTTTGCAAGAGGGATAATGTTCATCCAAAAGTAACCGATATAAAGACACCCAAAAAAGAAGATTTATAACACTTCATAAATTTTCAATCATCACTGCGAACTAATTAAGGAGGAATGGGATATTTTAAAATGACATCTTTTCAGATCGTCGGACAATTAACACTGGCAAAAAGACTTCTAAGGGATTTTTATACAAAGGAAAACCCTTAAAAAAACTTAATGGACTGCATGGCAAAATCGGCCCATTAAACTTTTCTAAGGGTTCTCTTCTTCTCCACCCGAATTATTAACAAAAGGGATCAGCACATCCACTAAACTCAAAGTATATGGACGCGCTTTCAAGAATAATTATATAGCCGAAAAGCAACCCTTGTCAATCTTTTTAGACATTCGGAATTAAAAAGATTGAAACGTATTCTAATTCTTCGCTTTTATGGAAAAGCGATGGCCCCGTGTTTTGGACTAACGGGGGCATCCATTAAGTTATGCTATTTTAAAACAGCTTGTAATTTCTGCATTTTGTCTACATCAAATGTATTTTGAAAAGAGTTTTGCACCCGAACACCTTTCCCGAAATGATATTGGCCTGCCTTAACCTGTGCATGGATTTTCTCTATGTTATCAGGATCGAGCCCTCCACCTAGTAAAATCTCCGGTCCATTCAGCTCTTTCGCAAGCTGAACTAATGATGTCAATTGGTCTAAACCCTCTAAACACGATGACTTTCCACCAGATGTTAAGATTCGTTTTACATGATCTTTATATGGAATAAAGGTTTCATAAGCCTCATGTAACGAACGTACTTCATCGAAGGCTCGATGAAATGTGATATCCAAATCTGGGCGAGCATTAATGATCGATTCTATCAATGAAATATTTACTGTGTGATTAGGATGAATCGCACCAATCACAATTCCCCTTACTCCTACTTCATACATATACTTGATCTCTTCCAATATGATCTTTATTTCCTGATCCGAATAAATATGACTATACCCGTGTGGTCGTACCATGACTTGAACAGGTATGGTAACATGCTGAAGCACACTTTTAAGAATTCCATAACTAGGTGTTAGACCGCCCTCTTCAATCCCTATCACAAGTTCTAGACGGTCTGCCCCTAATTCTTGCGCCTTTATTGCATCGACATAATTTTGAACAATCACTTCAATTTGCAAAAAAACTACCTCCACATTTCTGTTAAGTCTTAATGAACATTAGATAATGAAAAGACTGTTTTTATTTCTCCTACCTTAGTGCCTGCATCATTTTTTATAGCGGACGTCCTCAGCTCCTTTAAGGCAGCTATTGTCGCCTTATTTTCATAGGCGATTTGCTCCAAGATCGAGGCCAAAATGTTAGGCCACACATCTTCCGAGCCACTTAGAACTTTTAAGGCAAAGGCCATTCTTTCCTTTTTTAATCCGAAACAATAGACTCCTTGAGCGCCACCTTTAGCGACAATATTGGAATCTCTTAATAACACAGAACAGACAAAACGTTCCGACGCCACAATGTCAGGGTTCTCATTCATTAATTTTGTCATTTGGATTACAGCATTTCTTACTTCCATGTCCTCAATGAGATCCGGACAAGCAAGCTTTAAATAGGGTGTGGCCATGTTTTTCAAGGGTAGTGCAAAGACTGGAACTCCACATCCATCCACTCCGACCTTTATTTTTTCAGTAGAAATTTCAGCCAAATCAGCAAGAATGCTAACAATTTTTTGTTGAAGGGGGTGATCGATTTTCCAATAGCCTTCAATTGGGTAGTCTAATTCTCGACATACGGCAAGGAACCCTAAATGCTTCCCAGCACAATTATGATATAATTTCCGCTTCTCCTGACGGTTTCGAATCATTTCATTCCTTGGCTCTGAATTTAAAGCAAGGGAGGGGGCACAATACAAATTTTTCTCTTGAACCTTCAATTTCTTTAATAAAGATTCCAATGCATTGATATGATACGTTTCTCCGCGCTGTGAGGCTGTAAATAAAGTAGCTTCCTCATCGGTTAATTGATATTTCTCCTTAATATCTATCATAAAAGCTGGGATCGCTTGAATCGGTTTAGCGGCTGAGCGATAATAAACATACTGTTCCACATTTCCCACTGTATAAACTGTCTCAAGTTGATGATTGACACCACAGATTATCCCTTCATGGATGTTTTCAACTAAACCCGCTCTTCTTTCTTCTATTAAGGCCTTCATAATCATGACTTCCTTCCTTGCTGTGAATATCTTTTTATTATACATGATTGCCAATGATTCGACAGATACGTTTTACCTGAAAAGCCTGTCGAGATTATATTTTTAAAGGTCATGGGAAACATACGCGTATACGACAAACATCGGAGGTGATGGATATGGCTAAAAGCCAAAACAAGGGAAAGGCGAATCATCAAGGACAACCTGAACCTTTAAGTGGGTCAAAAAAGGTAAAAAATAAAAATCATTCACGGCAAAATCATGCTGGAAAAGGCATGTAGCTTCCACATTATAATAAGGCGCCATGGCTATCCCCTTGGCGCTCTTTTTCTTGGTTTAGCGTACTATAAAATTCTAGCTTGCGGATAAGTTGCTTATGTTGTGGTTGACATCCAGGTCCAGCGCCTAGCGGCTAGCAAATTTACGCCTTCCTCCTGCGATAAGTCAACATCAGCTCCTTCGTCGCCGTGTTTCCTTTATCTTGTCAGAAGTCTTTAAATTTGTACGTCGCTGAACAGGCGCTTGCGCTTTTGTTCCTATTTATATAACCACGTTTGCATTGCGGCCCCAATCAAACCCGAATTAGAATGGAGTTCAGAAAGTTTTATTTCCACTTCCTCTACTAATGAGTTCATTCCCATTGTACTGATCTTCTTTTGAACTGAATCAACAATCCATTGCCCCTCACTCATCACTCCCCCACCCAAAACGATTGCTTGAGGATTGAATAGGTGAATTAGATTGACAATGCCATAGCTTAGACCATGGATCATTGTCTGAATGACTCGCCTAGCGAGCGGGTCATCTTGTCGATAAAGTGCAAAGACATCACGACTTGTTACATCAGCAGAGAGCCCCTGTTCTTGCCGTGCTTTCTGCATTCTTTTGGCAATCCAAGTTCCTGATGCATATGTTTCTAAGCAACCATTGAGTCCACAATTACAAAGGTCGCCATTCAAATTAATCGACATATGGCCAAGTTCCGCACCTCCGCCCCAATCGCCTCTAAGCAACTGCCCGTTGGTAAAAATTCCACCACCTATTCCTGTACCAAGAGCAAGGCAGATCACCTCTTCATACCCTTTTGCAGCCCCAAAAACAGATTCCGCTAAGGCTAACACATTGACATCATTATCAACGTAAACAGGTAAATTCGTGTAAGTTCCGATATCCCCCCGCAAATTGACACCATTCCAGTCCCTTATATTCGGTGTTCCGGAAATCACCTTTCCTTCATAAAAATGAACTTGTCCCGCTGTACCAATTCCTATCCCTGCAAGGGACAATCCTTGCAGTTCGGACCATTCCACTAGCTCTAAAATAATTGTTTTTAATACAGCTAAAATTTCTTCTCTTCCCATTTTTGGAGTAGGAACTGTTTTTTGATACATCACCTTACCCGTGTCGTTGACAATACCTGATGCTATTTTTGTGCCGCCAATATCTATACCGATACCGTAAACCATGTATTACACTTCCAATTCTCTTTCATTTTTCCGATTCTTTGCAAATTCTAGCTTCGCACTATTTTCAAGTGAGATGATTTTATTCTTTTTACCCACAACGAAAGGGACTTAGACTGAAGTTCCAGTTAAATAGCCAATCGAGTTTATGGATGTGAAGAAATTACTTTTGCGACATCGCCTCCTGTATTTTCGCATTGGATTCTTCTTCAAGCTCGCGCATAAGTGTATTCACGTCAATGTCTGTCTCTGCCAGTTTTTTTAAAGCGCCACCAATATCCACGAAAATATCCCACCGACTTTGCGTCTCTTCATATAGGGCCGGTTCTCCTGTAAACCAGGCAGCCCGATTTTTATTCTTATAGTACTCATTATCCACCGCAAATTGTTCAAGAATTGCTGGATCACTAAGCACACTGGCTGATGATCCGTTTTGCACCATCTCTAATTGATTTTCAGGAGAAATATACTCCATTAACACTTGAAAAGCCTCATCTTTATGCTCGCTGTAATTTGCAATGATCATCGGGGAGGAACCTAAATAGGGTGTGATTTCTGGCGCATCCGCCCAGACAGGCGTTGGTAACATATCCAAGCTATCTTGATCTTCGAGATCCCCCATTCCCTCATTCAAGAACAAATTTGAAGCGAGCGACATGGCCGCTCTTTTTTCACAAAAGAGACACGAGCCTTCTGTTTCAGGATCATAAATATCAGGGATATTGTAGAAGGTATCCATCATATTAAAATACTGCTTAAATTCTGGTCGATCATCAAATAAAAATTCTCCTGTTTCCGGATCGGTCATATTGATCGCAAACTCTCTTAACGGCATTTGAGCACCGGCTGCAGTATTGCCCCAAGCAAACTCAAAGCCAACATAGTTGAGACCATTTCTTTCACCTGTCATTTGTTTTGCTAATGCAAACACCTCATCCCAAGTCATACTTTTTTCGGGATCAGGGTATTCCACTCCAAACAAATCAAATATCTCTTTATTATAATAAAGGGCAACATGTGAAGAACCATCCGGCAAGCCAATCATTTTTCCATCTTCATCAAGCGAACGAATATAAGCCACAAGGGAGGGGCGTAGCGTTTCTAAATCTAAACCATGTTTAACAGCTAAATCATCGATAGGCTCAATCACATCTAATTCTTTAACCGGCGTCATGTCGTTATATTGAATAATAATATCCGGTTTAACGTTATTAGCATAAATTTCTTGAAGCGACTCCAAAGTATTTTCATAGGGTACATACTCAATCTCTATATTTTCTAATTTTTCATCAATATGATCAAATCTACCGTGAAAGGATTCCTCTCCAAAAGCATAAGCAATTTTGATTGTAACTGGGGCTCTATTCTTTTCAGTTAAATCAGTTGTATCTGATTTATTTGATTCCCCTTTTGAATCACTCCCTGTTTGGTTGGAACAGGCAGCAAAAAGGATCGTAAAGAAAATGAACATAAGGAATGCAAGCCTATTTTTTCTAAGTTCATACATTTTCACAAAATGATCCCCCTTCATCATTTTTCAATTATTAATGCCTTTCTAACGCGAAGTTATCGCTTTGGAGTGAATTATCGTGATTCGAGGCTGAGTCTTCTCCATTTAATCCCATTAGTTCACAATCCTCCCGAGGATTTAAGTTCAGTGTTAAAAGTCCCTATCCCGCTATTTGACATCTATCCAAGTATCTCTAGTCTCCAATGCCTTTTTCCCAGCATCCAGTAAGGCCATCACTTCCAATGTCTCCGCTTTCGGAACAGGGGAAGCTCCTGTCTCAAAGAAAGTAAGGACTGAATCTACTAATCTAGGAAACATGTCGGAACATTGTGGAATCCAAACCCCCTCTCCATTATCAAATTGTAAATGGACTTGAAATTCCGCGTGCTGTATTTGGGAAAACGAGGCCTGGCTTCCATTGTCATATTCTACATGGAGCAAATTGACATGATTTGTGGATAGACTTTTAACACGTTTGGCCCCGACTCCCATCAACGATACAATCATTTCAAATTGATGGACGGCATAATTTTTAAATGTGCCTGGCCCTGTTGTTGCCACATATTCCAATTGTTTTTCGTCTTTTTTATAATTGAACAATTCCGTGGAGAAGCGCAAAGCTGAACTAGAAAATAAAGGAGTACCATATTGCTCAGCTAGCTCAAACATCCGCTTCCCCGTTTCTAAATCAGGCGAAAAGGTTTTATCCATATAAACGGGCTTTCCGGACATGAGCGGAATCTGTCCTAATCGTTCGTGGTGTTCTGGATGATCTGGGGAAAGAACAATTAGATAATCCGACTTCTCCACGACCTCTTCAATCGAAGATAATTCTTGCACCTGCTGCTTTTCACACCAGCTTGCTGTATCCAAACCGCCTTCAAGATCAGTCTCTGCCCAGGCATAAGCAACTTCTATATCTCTCCCTGACTCCCTAGCATTCTCTCTAATCCAATTTGGGTAGTTGTTCGCATGCCATTCATCAAGATAAAAGTCGATAAAGCCAATCTTTTTCATAAAACAATCTCTCTCCCCTTTTCTGAAGATGTATATAAAGCTTCCATCACTTCCGAGGTAACAAGTACATTGTCTATATTTGATCGGCTTTTCACATTGCTCATAGCCGATTGAATAAACCCATCAATCTCCTCATAGAACATGTCTGCCTTGGTATAAGAGGGAATCGTTTCATACAAGACACCATCTTTAGCGGAATAAATTTTAAAATCCCCGCCGTATTGCCATTTGATGCCGGCCTTATCTCCGAGAAATTCAACAAATGTCGCTGATTCTCCGATATTTTGTGCCCATGCTCCATTTAAGCTGACTGTAGGTCCTGATGTCCGGATCAAGCCTGTGACAAAATCGTCCACATCATAGATTCCATTATAATCAGGCGGGCCTGCCCACATATTGAGATAGGTGTAGTCCTTCATATTCTTTGCCAATTCACTGTGAGCAGTTCCAGATACGGTAAGTATTTTCGGCTGGCCTAAACTATAAAAAATCAAATCAAGATAATGTACACCCCAGTCAATTAAGACTCCCCCACCTGATTTGGACTTTGTTGTAAACGGTCCGCCAAGCCCCGGGATAGAGCGATGGGCACGGAAAGAACAATAAACATGATACACTTTACCGAGTTCCCCATTATCAATCAGATCTTTAATCTTATTAACCGCTGTGTTATAACGGTTGACAACACCAATATTCAAAATCCGATTATTTCGGTCAGCCGCCGCCTTCATTGCATTCACTTGGTCCATATTTATAGCGGCCGGCTTTTCACATAACACATGCTTTCCTGCATCCAAGCACGCAATCGCAATCTCTGCATGTGTATCATTCGGCGTACAAATCGATACAGCTTCTACTTCTTCATCATTCAGAATATGCCTAAAATTCCCCATAGTATTTGGCACATTAAATCTCTCTGCCAATGTTTCGGCACGCTCAGGCCGAATATCTACAAGGTATTTGACCTCCGCCCTTTCGTTTTCAGTGTAAGCTTTTATATGGCTTGGTGCTATTGTCCCACAGCCAATCACTGCCACTTTCACCTTCTTCATTTCTAAAAACCTCCATTTTTTGTGCTAAAGTAATTTTCTAGTAGAATTCCCCACAACTAAAGGGAGGGAAGCTAACACTTCACTTTCTTTACAATGAAGTGTTCCCTCGCCCTATTCTTGAGCTTTTATCTCCTCTACAAACGCTGCATATTCTTCTCCCATTTCGCGAATATAGGTGACAACATCTTGATCAGAGGTTAAAAATTCTTTTGCTTTTGTATTCATAAACGGCTCAAATTGCTCATCATATTTTGAATAAGGTGGTAATGGAGCCAATGTCTGTTTGAACGGTGCCGTTGCATGATAGGTTTGATCCCGATCCTTTATACTATTTGCTGTAAATTGTTCAAACGCAGTTTGATTTTCGATAACAGGAGGGCTGCCCGCTTGTGATAAGTGAATTTGCCCTTCCTCCGATGCCAAATAGGCAATGACTGACCATGCTGCATCTTTATGTTCACTATGCTTAGTAATGTTTAAGGGTAATGCCCCCCACGTTGGTGCAATATCGGGAAGATCCTCCCATGTTGGGACAGTTGATAAATCAAAATTGAATCCTTCTTCCCGTGCTAATAATTCAAACCATGGGGCATTCAAAATACTCATGGCAATATTCCGCGGACCATCATGAAAGCCGTCAGGTGTATCACTTGTGTTAATTATATTCGGAATGTTTCGGTACTTATCCAGCAAATCAAAAGATTTTTTCATATTAGGGTCATTTACAAATAGGATTTCTCCCGTCTTAGGATCTGTACCTGGAACACTTAATTGCATAACAGGTGTGTTAACAGGATCAATCGCTAACCCCCGATATTGAATACCATTTCGCTCCTGTGTTAATCGACTCGCCAATTCTAGTACTTCCTCCCAGGTCATCCCATCTTCAGGATAGGGCTCACCAAATAAATCAAAGATATCTTTGTTATAGAACATTGCTCGAACACTATTTTCTAACGGTAATCCATATAAATGCCCTTCACCAGTAGGGTCACTAGCACGTAGGTTTTCAACGATGCCTTCTTGAAAAATACTTAAATCAAATCCAAACCTCTCAATATAATCATCAATAGGCTCTAGAAAATCAAGTGATGTTACAAGATCTGCCCTTGGTCTTCCAATATGAATATCTGGCATGATTCCTTTGGCAAAGAGTTCCTGTAAATGTTCTTCACTGTCACCACCGCTAATTAATTCTAAAGTGATTTCAGGAAATATCTCCTCTATTTTATCTTTATATCTTATTCTAAAAGTCTCATCATCTATCCAAATCATCATTTTTAGTGTGACAGGATCACCATCATAGGCCCATGGGTCAAGCGATGTTCTCCCGTCTGCATTCCCCCCTCCAGTATCGTCCACCTTTTCCCCTTGTGTTTTTCCCGAATCACCTTTCTCTCCCGCGCTATCTGAAGAACAGCCGTAAATAAATATAATGCTAAGAAAAAGCATCATTCCTAATAAAAACCACTTTCTAACCCCCACATTCATCAGCTTCATCCTCCTCTAAATTGTTTTTGAAACTGGTTTTAAAAGAAACTCAACCTTATGGGAATAAGACCTATTTCCCCTGACAAACAGGAATATACGTTAATTTTTGTCGGACTCTTGGAAGGTATGAATGCGCTATCATGTAAAGTTTGAAAAAATTCCATTTTTTACTCATCCGATCGTTCAAATGATCGCGTATCTGGAATGTATTCCCATTATAACAGGGCTTCAAATTAAAAAGTTTATCCCTTTTTGATATTGCATTGTTCCTTTTTTGTACTTCCTAATAAAGCTTGGTATTCGGTTGGGGAAACGCCGAAGTTTTTTCGAAAGGCTTTGCTGAATGAATGGATGGATTGATATTGAAGTTTTTCGGCTACCTGTGTCACATTCCATTCTCCACTTTGCAGCCACTCAACAGCCTTATCAAACCGTTTACGATTATAATACTCTTGAATCGTCATTCCCATTTTTTTTGCAAAAATTCGGGAAAGATACGAATAATTATAATGTAACTGCCTTGAAATCTCTGTGAGATCGCCAATTTGAAGGAGATAGGAATCGATATAATTGATCATCCTGTAGACAATTTGTTCCGTTTTATTGGTATTACTATGAGGATCATAATCAATGGAAAAATTCTTCTGGAAATTCCGATAAACCATGACGATAATTTGCCGTAAATACATCCCCATCATATGGGTGGAATATTGGTCTAAACTAATCAATTCTTTGAAAATATGAATAAAAGGAAGGTCAATCCCAAGATGATCTCGTACGATAGATTGTTGTTCTTTATCAAACATTTTTTTAATAAGAAAAAGCGGATCTTTTTCATCCATCCCTTTCGAAAAGCCAAACCCCATATAAAAAAATCGAAATGGATTGATTTCATCCGCCTTACCACTGTGAAGCTGTTTCGGTACATTTAAAATAATATCTCCCTCCCGAACCGGATAGCTTTTCTTGTTCACTGTAAAAAGTCCAGTTCCGGAAACAATATAACTAATCTCATAGCAAAATTGCTTATGCTCACGAACAACATATCCTCCCTTGCAACTCAAATCACCAATTTGATATAAAATTATCGATTCAAATGGCTGCGGATTGATAAAATAATCATGATCAAAGTGAAAATTAGTATCATTTTTAAGTAATTCTTCAGACATCAATGCTCAACCTCCCATTGAGACTCCCACACCTAAGAGTGGTACTAGTGTGGGAGTGTCAATTTTTTCTGATTCCCAAAAGGACTTAGTTAGTCATTGTGTAATTTTCACATTAGCCGCCTAAACAGGACCGATCGATGGCCACTCAAGTTCAATTCCCTCGCTCACGAGCAACATCTGAAAATCTTTTAATAAGCTTTCGTCATCTCGTACTTGACGCGGTTTTAGCTGATTTCTTAAACAATAAGCAGCCAAATAGCCACTCACTTCCCCAATATTCCACTCAACGGGGTGTAAACGGTAACAACCATTGGTAATATGAGTAACCCCCAAATTTTTACAGGCGGGTAATAAATTATTAACTCTAACGGGAATTAGACTACCCAATGGGATTTGAAAAGGAAGACTGGAAATATCAATAAAAGAACGAAGTCCTGTGCTCGGGTGGAGATCGATACGATAACTGCCAATTCCAACACTATCCTTAAAAACCTCCGCGCCTGCTTCTCCCCTTACAGCTGTGCTAACATGCTGCTCGAGAACAGTAAATTCCGCCTTTATTCGTCGTGATTCTCGTATATAAGGAAACATCGCCAATCCATCTTCTGTTCCTACTACATCTGATCGCAACCGCAATCCTGGATAACCTTGTTTTCCATCAGGACGGGGTGCTTCGGTTTGCATCCAATATAATAGTGAAAGGCTCAGTTGTTTGGCCCCTTCCAAATGCTTCCGCTTTTCCTCCTCACTGACATCAATAATTGGACCTAACCAATAATCATTTTGTGGCCAATTTATAAGGGAGATATCACTGTTATATAGACCTTCTGAAAAATTAGATTGATCAATTAATCTTCGATACTCCCAGAGAGAAAACTTATCCTCTTCTTTAAAAAATCCATATGTGATCGGATCTAAGGTAATTGGGCTTACGCCGGTCCAATCAAGTTGTTTATTCGGCCAAAACGGAGCCTGATATTGCCGCCAAAAATCATAATCCTTTGGCTTGGGAATTGTAAAGTCTTCCCCTTCTATATAATCAAGCGCAAAGCAATGGGTAATTGCCTGCATATCCATTGGATCAGCCGCTCCCGCTAGAGCATGTGGTTCTCCTGTTTCTTTTTGTGATTCAGCGCCTGTTACATACTCAACATGAGCTAAGGGCAATACCTCTCCCGTATCTGTTGCATCTAAAAAATAGGGTGCTGTCAACACGAGGGTCCTGGCGATTTGCCTATTTTCAACTTCAACAGCTAGCACCTGATCTCCGGTTGTTTCTGCTGCCTTTATTGTCGTTTCTTCCATAATCGTCAGTTTCCCACTATGAACATAAGGAGCCAACATATCCCTTAAAACAGCTAATGCCGCCCGCGGCTCATGGGAAACTCTACTAACACTCGCATTCCCTGGATTGAAAAAATTTTCCCTTCTCGCCTTTTCACTTAGCAGAAAATGATGGCGATAATACCGGCGCACATTTTCCCGAAAACTGCGATAACTATGGGTACACCCGAATTGTTCAATCCAACGATGTTCATCCGGTGGGACAGCCTGATTTGTCAACTGACCACCAATCCATTTCGTCTCCTCTGTCAGGATAACGCTACATCCTGATTTACATGCCGCCAAAGCGCCTGCACATCCTCCTAGACTGCCGCCGATGATCACGATATCTGCTGATAATTCTTGTTTATTCATTAGATTGGTCCTTTCCAGCTTGGAATTAATTACGGTTTATTGACCTTTCTTCAATTTGAGCGTAAATCCAACCTCAAACATTCTTCTCCACGGCAAATGCACATTCTCTAAAGAGATTTCTCCCTCTTTTATCGCCGACAAATGGGTATCGATAAACTGATTTAATAAATCTTCTACCTGATCTGTTATTTCAGCCTCTCTGTCCTTTAAAAAGCGAGGTGTTAATCCTAGTGATGGAAGGATATGCTGAGAAAGATGCGTTCTAACAATTGATTGATAGCCCCAATCCTCCACAAGGCGTAAATAGAAAAATTCTCTACTCGCCTTTTCATGTCCAGCAGGAAACTCAACTTCGGTCTGTTTATAATAAGAAGCGATAATCGCATGGGCAATCACTGTTCCCATTGTATTTCCATTCGTGTTCCAGCCTGCATAGGACATAAGATGATCGAACATATCCTTTTTTGCCAAAAGCTGCATCAGCGAGTGATCAGCTCCATTCGTTACAGCTACATCTGCCAATGCAATATTTTTCCCTTTATTTGCATACCAAATAAGAGCTTGGACAAATTCTCTAATATTGATTTCTGAAAAGTAGGTACGATGCCGCTTTTCAACTTCTAAACTAGCTTGGGCCATTTCCCTTTGTTCGATTGCAGGTGAATGGACCATTAAAATAAAATGATTTTCTCCCTCATTATGTACATGAACCCCACCTGCAGCTGTTATATGCGATTTAATACTTTCGGATAGTGTCCGATCCTCGTATTTAGGAACGATAAAAGGACCTTTTGTGGAAGAGTAGCGAATAAAAACTTCCGGAACATATTGATAAATATCACAAAATGCTCTAGCAAATAATGTGCATCCTATTTCGTCAGCTCCTGGATAAATATTCACCCTATCTAGTAAATTACGTCTAGCAATCTCGTACATTAATTGCCGTTGTTCCTTTGGCGAAAATCCAAATGGAGCGTTATCATCTAAAGGAACAATCAAGTAATCAATGATTCCCTCCTCCACCAAATTCACCACTTCTTGCGTAACTAAAAAATTGTTTGCTCTCCGAAGGGTAAAATCTTTTTGTACTTCAGCAGGAATCTCTTTTTCAATTTGTGTAAGCTCCAAATATTCCTTTTCACTTAATAAGTTTTGTTCTCTTTTATCCAGTAACCATCCTAGTTGAAAAAGCTTTTCCCCATAATCTTCGTAATAATCGGGCTCTTCTTCACTACTGTTATAAGCAGGAACTCTCATGATCAAATCAAAAGCAAAGATCTTGATATCAGGATGCTTTTTCTTCATTGACCTTAAAGTGGATAACCTCTCCATGCACATCTCATATGTTAGTTGATGAAGACGTGAAGGAACAATCCCTCCATATACAAGCATATCAATCGAAACAAGCAAATGACTAGCTCCCTTCACCTTCTGATCCATCCATGAAACCAATAAGTCTGTGTTAGCAGTTTTTTTCATATTTCCCAATATGGATTTCTCAGGGACAAGCAGCTCTAATTCTGTCATTTTTGCTAATAACTGCGGATATTGATAGTTACACGGTCGTTCATCTAAAGGAATATAGATCATCCTCTTCATTTTCATCCCTCCAAGTGTATTACCAGTCATGCAATAGAACGCCAAAAAATGTTTATACCTTAGATAAACCATCCCTAATACAGTTTGTTCGACACTGCTTTCGCCGTTATTTTCAAAGCATTCAAAGAACGTTCTTTCTCCTGAATTTCAATATACTTTGTTAGTATATCCAAGACATGCATCTGCGAAATGGATGATGAGAAAGCTCCACCATGTAATGGGCTTTCTTTCGTTGAGGTTAATAATACAATGTCGCCGTATTTTGTAATCGGTGATTTTAAATGCTTCGTAATACAAATAATAAAAGCACCATTATGTTTAGCGATTTCCAAAGCATCCACTATATCTTTCGTACTCCCCGACGTGGAGATGCCGATAACCACATCTCCTTTTGTTGCGACCGCGCAATTCATAGCAATAATATGGGAGTCTGTTGCTGATTCTGCATTTAACCCTAGTCTCATGAATCGATATTGTGCTTGCTGTGCCATAAAACCAGAGGCTCCAACCCCAAACAAATATAATTTATTAGAATGGATGATTTCCTTTCCCGCCTGTTCCAGATCTCTCGTTTGAATGGTTTTCAATGTATTTTGGATGGTTGTCATATTTTCAGCGGTTATCTTTTGAGCCAATGTCTCTAAACTATCCGATTCTGTAATTTCGCCAAATTCCTGGCTATTGGTATCCACCTTATTCTGGGCAACTGCGAGTTTAAAATCTTGATAACCTCTATATCCCAATTTTCTACAAAAGCGAATGACTGTTGTCTCTCCAACATCGGCATACTCGGCTAAATCGGATACAGACCAGTACACCGATTCATTCATGTGGGTCTTTAGCACATCTGCTACTTTCTGTTCTGATTTTGTTAAAGAATTGTAGATACTTGTAATCATGACTTCTGGGTGAATAGATTGGGGTGTTTTATTCAAGGTAATCTCTCTTTCTATATGTTTTGTTTATGTCTGTTTAATCGCTTGGGCAAAGTCTGCAGTAATGAGCTGTGGCCTTGTAATAGCGGATCCAACCACAACGGCATATGCACCTAGTCGAAGAGCTCTTGCTGCTTCCTCAGGAGTCTTAATATTTCCTTCCGCTATAATCGGAGTACCCTTTAATTCAATCGCAAGTGATTCAAGCAACGGAAAATCAGGAATTTCCCGATCTTTTGTATAATCCGTATAACTAGATAACGTAGTAGATATCAAATCGACCCCACACTCACTAGCATAAATCCCTTCTTCAAAGGTGGAGATATCCCCCATGATCAGACAGTCGCTTTTCTTTCTAATATACTGAATTAATTCTTTCAGCTCAATATGATCAGGGCGCGTTTGTTGGGTTGCATCTAATGCAATGATATTTGCCCCAACATCTATTAAGGCCTGAACTTCCTTATAAGTAGGCGTAATATAAACAGGGGAATCGGAATAATGCTGTTTAATCAAGCCAATGATAGGCAATTGTGTCGCCTGTTTGATCGCTTGAATATCGGGTACTGTATTGGCCCTAATCGCTACCGCTCCACCCATTTTGGCGGCAATCGCCATTCTCGCCATAAACTCTGAACCATATAAAGGCTCTCCGGGAAGAGCTTGACATGAAACGATGAGCTTTCCCTTAATCTTCTGTAGTAGTTCTATTCTATTCATAAATATTTCCCTCCCGGAACTCTCTGCCTTAGTAATGAAAGAAGCTGTAAAGTTTATTCCTCTACAGCTTATAATTATACAGTACTCTTATTGAATCTTAAGGATTTTTCCATGAAGTTACTTAGCAAATAGATGAGAATTCATCTTATTCCCAAATTCCTTCTCGGCTGTTCTCCTTGATTGCTTCGTTATACTCGTCAATTACTTCTTGACCGCCTTTACTCAAATACTCCTCTACCATTTTGTTCCAATCGGAAATGGGCATATCTCCGCCAATCATTTTTGATTGAGCATTGGTTAAGATTTGCGAAAGATCTGCTCCCTTATTCATATCTGTCTCGGAAATAAGGCCTGCTGTCGGATCAGCGTAATGTTGAATCCCTTCATGCATTTCAGAATACTTCTTAACCAGATCAATTAGCTGAGGCGTTTTATAAGAATTCCAATCTTCTGCTGCTGCAGGTGTTTCCGGCCATCCACGTGCATCAATCAAATAGGACTTCGGTTGATTATTCTTGTCAATTGTCTTTGCTTTGCCATCCTCCATCTCATACCCTTTTCCCTCGAGACCATTTAACCAATCGAAATCTTCATTATCCGGATTTCTTTCCTCCCAAGGAATAAATTGCTTACCTAATCGAAGAATCTCCAGCATTTTTTCAATTTTGGCTGTATCTCCTTCATTCGCTTTAGAAAAAGCAACTAGACCAAGATAACCGATCTCAAATGGATAGCCTTCCGAGCCATCAGGTGCTTTAAATGGAGGAATTGGCACCACTTCAGCCTCTGGATTGATTTCGACCAAAGTTTCCATATTGGCGTCTGACATACCATATTGAGTTCCATAATATATTCCCGCTTTTCCAGAATAAAATTCTTTATTTGTATCATCATGACTCATTAAAGCAAAATCTGGTGTAACCGCCCCGTCTGCATATAGGTCATGAAGCATTTCCACAATTTCTTTACGTTCCTCTGAAATAAGACCCGGGATATACTGTCCTTCATCGTTCTTATGATACCAAGATCCGCTGTAATAAGCACCGAAAGAATAATCTGGGCTTAAACCTGATCCGAGCACTAATCCGTAAGTATCCTTCTTTCCATTTCCGTCTGGATCATCATTCGTGAATGCCAAAGCCACCTCTTTTAATTCCTCAAAATTAGTTGGAACTTCTAATCCTAAATTGTCTAACCAATCCTTACGAATCATTGGTGTCAATGTGTAAGCCGGATAATAGGTTGGTATGCCATAAACCTTCCCATCTACCTTCATTGCTTCCCAAACGTGAGTCGGAATATAGTCTTTGTATTCAAGATCATCAATATAATCATCCAGTGGCATAAAGGCCCCTTGCTTTGCAAATTTATAATAATTTAATCGTGTAGGTCCTTGTGAACGAAAAGCAATCATATCAGGAATATCACCAGACGCCATGACTGCCGATAGCTTTTCATTATATTCACTTTCGGGCACAAACTGCATATCATAATTTATATTTAACTTGTCATTAAGCATTTTTAGGCCCTCGCCGTCCTTTGCGGGAGGTTCGCTCCAGGTATAGCCGATTGCCTTAATTTGATGAGTTTCATTTTGTTCACTTTGGCCGTTGTCTTTACTTTTTTGACCGCCGTCCGCATTGGTGCCCCCTTTATCAGAGGAACAGCCAATAGCAAAAAATAACAAACTAGCTATAGTCGTAAACATGAATAAATATTTCATCCTACGCATTTTTTGACCCCATTTCAAATTTTATTTCCAATTGAGCTTGCAAATGACCGTGAGGCGAACCGTCGCATAAACTCTTACCATCTAACCTTTGATAGATCCCAACATCACCCCCTTAGCAAAATGCTTTTGTAAGAATGGGTAGACGACTAAAATCGGTAACGTTGCCAGTAAAATAGCTGCCATTTGTACGGTATCAGGTGGTGGTTGCAGTTCTGTTAACATCTGGCTCGTGCCTAATGCCGCATCAGGCTTATTGACGATCACAATTTGACGTAAGACAACCTGTACTGGCCATTTTGCCGGATCATTTAAATAGAGAATGCCAGTGAAATAGGTATTCCAATGGCTCACCGCATAAAACAATCCGAAAGCGGCTAAAGCCGGCTTGGACAATGGAAGAATAATGCGACGATAAATTTGCAGATATGTGGCCCCATCCAAAATGGCCGCCTCATTTAATTCTTCTGGTATACTCTTAAAAAATTGCCTCATCACGATTAAATTAAATGGACTAATCGCAACAGGGAGGATTAATGCCCAGAGTGAATCGAGTAACTTTGTTTCTTTCACCACTAGATAAGTAGGGATCATCCCGGCGCTGAATAGAAAGCTAAATAAGACCATGAACATGAAAAATCGTTGTCCAATAATAGGTCTTGAAAGAGAAAAAGCCATAGTAGAGGTAAATAATAAGTTCACAAGAGTACCTATAACCGTCACAAAGATGGTCACGACAATGGACCGCAGAAACGAATCAGAACTTAAAATATATCGATAAGCATCTGTTACCCATTCTTTCGGCCATAGCAACAAATCACTTTGCATGACATCTTTCATTGAAGAAAAAGACACAACAAAGATGTAAAACATCGGAAATAACATGGTTGCCGCGATTAAAGCCAAGACAACGGCGTTAACAATTTCAAATATTCGCTCTCCTTTTGTTCTATGAATCTTCATTTATAACACTCCTGTACCGGTTAATATAAAGAATCTTCTCCGAATCTCTTTGCGATCGTATTGGCCAACACAACCAGTATTAAGCCTACTACTCCTTTAAACAAACCGACAGCTGTGGAGAAACTAAAATCAGCTTGTTGAATTCCTTTAAAATAAACAAATGTATCTAACACATTCCCAATCTCCATATTAAAGGAATTTAACATGAGGAAGATTTGTTCAAATCCACTATCCATGACATTTCCAATCCTCAATATGAGTAAAATAATAATGACATTTCGTATTGCTGGTAAGGTTACATGCCAAATCCTTCTCCAACGACTAGCCCCATCCATTATTGCTGCTTCATAAAGTTCGGGACTAACACCGGCCACGGCAGCCAGTAAAATAATCGTGCTCCAACCCGATTCCTTCCAAATCACTTCAAGAATAACCAATGGCCTAAAAAAGCCTGGATCTGATAAAAAACTAAACGGACCGATCCCAAAGAGTTCCTGAATAAGACTATTTACGAGACCATTACTTTTTAAGAAGATAAATACAATACTTATGACAACTACCCATGAAAGAAAATGTGGCAAATAGACAATCGACTGAATCACTCGCTTATAGGCTTGATTTCGAACTTCATTTAGCATTAATGCAATAACTATCGGCACGGGAAATACGAATAAAATTTGTAGAAAAGATAAGGCTAATGTATTCCAAATTACCCTTAAAACTTCATCGTCTGCAAAGATGGTTTTAAAATGCTTAAGCCCTACCCAATCACTCTCAAGAAAACCGACAAAAGGATTAAAATCTTTAAAGGCTAAAACAATCCCAAACATCGGGGCATACTTGTAAACGATAAAATAAAGCAACCCCGGCAACAAAAGAAGGAGTAAATGACGATCTTTCCATAATCGAAGTCTAAATTGTTTCATTTTACTTATATTTCTTTGTATCGGTACGTCAGGTACGATTTCATTTTTCATTGCAATAGAATCCCCCTTCTCTATAAATTGAGATCACTGTGGTTCCCTATAAATGATTAAAGAGTACTGTCTTTCTCTCATTCCCCTATGGAAAAACAACAAAGGATTTTGTAAGCGATTTCTAAATTTCATTAAAAAATAAGGTGGAACGTTCCTCCTTTTTTATTATTATTTATGGAATTTATCTCCATTTTACCATCTTTCTGTTTTTTGTAAAGTGCCTATTTTCAAAATCACCACTTCTCCCTCTTTAGAATACCTCCTTCCTCTTTCATTAAAATATCAGCTATTGTTTCAATCCTATAAGAAGAGCAGGAGTTTTCCAGTCCACACAGAATATTTTAAACAACGTCATTTTTACACGAATAGAGGGAGATAAATGAGCAGAAATAAACCGCTTATTCAAGTCGAAAAATTAGACAAACACATGAAAGCCAATACAGTAACTGGGGATTCCCTACAATGGCATAATCCGAAACAGTCTCCATTTGAGATTAATGGTTTCGCTTGGTTTAAGGAGGAAGAAATATTTCGGAGATTACCATTGCAGCCTAAATACGAAGTGACGGAGGCTGTCGATATTTTAGCTAATTGTACAGCTGGGGGCCAGGTACGCTTTCGGACCAATTCCAAAAAGTTAGCAGTAAAGGTTAGATTACAAGGAAAAGCCAATATGTTTCATATGCCAGCCACTGGACAATGTGGATTTGACTGTTATATAGGAGAACCAGGGGAACAACGTTTTGCAGGAGTGACAAAATATGATCATACTCAAGAGCAATATGAAGTAACCTTATTCGAAAGGCAAGAAGAGGACTCAGTTCTGATTACTTTAAATTTCCCGCTCTATCAAGGGGTGAAGGAATTGTGGATTGGCCTTCAAGCTGGATCAGCCATCCAACCTCCCCCACCATATCCAAGTGAAAAGAGATTGATTTTTTACGGAACCTCCATTCTTCAAGGGGGCTGTGCCTCTCGACCAGGTATGGCGTATACCAATATATTAAGTAGGACATTGAACAGAGAGATTATTAATCTCGGATTCTCAGGAAATGGCAAGGGAGAAGCCAATATGGCTAAACTCATTCGGGAAATAGAGGACCCCGCTTGCCTTGTATTGGATTATGAGCCAAACTGTGTCAGTACGGCTTTATATAAAGAAACTTTGCCAAGGTTTATCCAACTTTATCGGGAGGTTCATGCAGAGGTCCCTATTTTGGTGATTTCCAAATATCCATATGCCCATGAAATTGTGAACCCAGCCTTACGGGAAGATCGATTAGAGCGCCTTTCCTTCCAAAAGCAACTGATTCAGCAATTACAAGAAGCGGGCGATCAGCGGCTTTATTTTTATGATGGAACCGACCTTTTAGGTGAAAATGGCCATGAAAAAACGGTCGATGGCTCCCATGCCACTGACTTAGGTTTTATGAGCATAGCGGAGAAACTGACCCCGATCTTACAAAAAATCGTAAGCAAGTAGCTATGGAAGTTTGAGAACACTAAAGCTCCGCTATATAGCCTAACTTCAGGATCCACCAACAATCCAATATGACCGATTTTGTGATGCCTCACCATTTTGGGCTCTATAGAACTGGTTATATGACCGATCCAAAGTGTTCCCGAGCAAAACGGGCATATAGAGCGCCGCTATGTGACCAGTTCAGGGAACTTTTCCTAACTTTGAGTATTTATAACGATGAACATACTATTTACTATCCATGCGGATTCAGAACATTTTGCTGCAGCCTTATTAAGAACAAAATAAGCAGGACCCCTTTACTGGGGACCTGCCTGCTTCATTATGATTTCAACCCTTTTGGTGTCACCTTGTCTTCCAGCTTTTTCAAGAGGAAATCAAAGACGATCGCTAGAATAGCTGCTGGGATGGCTCCAGATAAAATGAGGTTTTTATCCATTACATTCAATCCGCGGATAATTAAATCACCTAGACCCCCTGCCCCAATAAAGGTTGCTAAGGCTGCTACCCCAATCGTTAATACTGTCGCTGTCCGAATCCCCGCCATCAAAATGGGCAAGGTCAATGGCAGCTCTACCATAAATAAAATCTGCCTGGATGTCATTCCCATTCCTTTTCCGGCATCAACCAAGGACTTATCGACACCGATAATCCCGGTATAAGTGTTTCTAAGGATTGGTAGAAGGGCATATAGCGTTAGGGCAATAACAGCAGGGACTTTGCCGATTCCGAATAATGGGAGCATGAAGCCTAGCAATGCTAAGCTGGGAACGGTTTGAATAACGGCCGCTATCCCTATCACAAACTCAGCCACCTTTTTATTTCTTGTCAAGACAATGCCGAGTGGCACAGCGATGGCGATGGCAATAATCATCGCAACCCCAGCCAAAAATAGATGTTCTTGAAAGGCAACCCAGATGGCATCTTTTCTTTTAATAAATGTTTCGATTAGTTCCATCAGTCATCCCCTCCATTTCCGTTCATATCGGCTAGACCACGTATCATACTTGATCTTGTGACAAGTCCAACCAACTTCCCATCATCTACCACCGGAATAGCACTCGAATGACTCTCGGTAAATATTTCCGCTACATCTGTTAGAATCGCATCAGACGTTAATGTTTTGACATCTGACTTCATAATATCGGAGACAATTAAATCTTCATTACGATAATTTTCTTTTAAAGATTCAAGTGTTGCCACCCCATAAAATTGTTTGTCTTTACCCGTTATAAATAAATTATCCACTCGTTTTTCTCTCATTATATGAAGAGCGGAAGCAAGTCCTCGTTTTGGTGAAGCAGTCACAACTTCTGTATACATCATATCACCTGCTGTC
The DNA here is from genome assembly GCF_018332955.1 of Lederbergia ruris. Lineage (NCBI taxonomy): Bacteria > Bacillati > Bacillota > Bacilli > Caryophanales > Bacillaceae > Lederbergia > Lederbergia ruris. Next base: position 50,120 of record NZ_BORB01000003.1, on the reverse strand, counting down.
GGCAACGTGATTCCTTGGTTTAGGCGTTCTTCTCCAATAAATCCTTTGACAAAATCATTGGCTGGACGTCTCAGGATTCTTTCTGGGGTATCTACTTGAACAACTTCTCCATCTTTCATAATAACAATTCGATTGGCAATTTTAATTGCCTCATCCATATCATGTGTTACAAAGACAATCGTCTTTTGAATTTCTTCTTGAAGATTAATAATATCGTCTTGAAGCTGCTCACGACTAATCGGATCCAATGCACTAAATGGCTCATCCATCAATATGATATCCGGTTCCGCCGCTAAAGCCCGAATGACACCGATCCTCTGTTGCTGTCCGCCACTTAATTCAGAGGGATAGCGTTTTTTAAAGGTAGAGGGATCTAAGCCAACAAGATCTAATAATTCATCCACTCGTTTTTTCGTTTTTTCCACATCTGCCTTTTTCAACTTCGGCACAAGGGAGATGTTTTGCTCAATCGTCATATGGGGGAACAAACCAATCTGCTGAATCACATAGCCAATATTTCTGCGTAATTCAACTGGATCAGCTTTCGCAGTATCTTCTCCGTTAATCAATATTTTGCCCGCAGAAGGCTCCGTTAACCGATTGATCATTCTCATTGTAGTCGTTTTTCCACAACCACTCGGTCCAATTAATGTGACCAGTTCTCCCTTTTCAACCTCTAAATTAATATTTTTAATTGCCACAAAGCCATCTTTATATTGCTTTTTTACATTTTCAAATTTTATCATAGGAGTCCTCCTCTTCTGTTCTACCGATTTTCGGTACTTAACTCGCATTATTTAATTAATCGATCAATCCTTCTTCTTCTAAAAATTCAAGCGCCACATCTTCTGGCTCTTTATTCTCTAGATTGACTTGAACGTTTAATTCCTGCATACGCTCATCATCTAAAACATCACTTAATTCGTTTAATGTATCTTCCAATCCTGGATTGGCATCCAGAACCGCTTGGCGAATAACCGGAGCCGCATAATAAGGTGGGAAAAAGTTTTTATCATCTTCTAAGATTGTTAAATCATACTGCTTAATCCTTGGATCTGTAGAAGTGCCAGCAATTACATCAATTTCGCCGTCCCTGGCCGGCTCATACATTAAATCGGAATCAATATTTACTTGTTTTGCGAAATCAGTACCGTACTCCTCCACGAACGCGTCATAGCCATCATCTCTTTCAAAAAACTCTGGATCTGCTCCAAAAGATAGCTCAGAGGCGTGTTCCGCTAGATCAGAAAACGTCTTGATCCCTAATTCTTCTGCCAATTCCTTCCGTACGGCTAATGCATACGTATTATTAAAACCCAGTGAATCTAACCAAGTAATATTAAATTCGTCCTCATAACCCTTTTTCGTTTCATCATAGATTTGATCTGGGCTCATACCTGGCACATATTCTTCATTTAAGACATTCAAATAACCAGTTCCTGTGTATTCCACATATAGGTCCACTTCACCCTGTTTCATCGCTTCATGGATGACAAAGACCCCGCCCAAAGCCCCCTTTACTTCCACATCTAGATCTGTGTTGGCCTTAAGATATTCTGCCAATATATGGGTCATAATAAGCTGCTCAGTAAATTCCTTCCCTGTAACAACAATCTTTCCCGATTTAGCCTGATCGCCGCCGCTATTACCACAAGCGGCCAACATAAATAATAGAATACTGATCAGCGAAATCGCTGCGAGCTTTTTCATATCATAAATCCTCCTGGTGTTTTTCTATTTTTGAAAAAGTCGTGCACTTACTGGTACACAACTCACACTATTTAATTAATCGATCAGTCCTTCTTCTTTTAAAAATTCAACCGCTACATCTTCTGGTTCCTTATTCTCCAGATTAACTCGACCATTTAGTTCCTGCATACGCTCATCATCCAAGGTATTGGCTAATTTATTTAATGTTTCTTCTAGATCAGGATTAGCGTCCAACACTGCTTGGCGAATAACAGGTGCAGCATAATAAGGAGGGAAGAAACTCTTATCGTCCTCTAAGATCACTAAATTATATTGAGTAATTCTTGCGTCTGTTGAAAAGGCGGTAATAACATCAATCTCAGCGTCTTTTGCTGCCACATACATTAAATCTGGATCAATATTAACTTGTTTTGCAAATTCTAAATCATACTCTTCCACCAATGCATCATAGCCATCTCCTCTTTCAAAAAACTCGGGATCTGACCCGAAAGTTAATTCAGAGGCGTGTTCCTGTAAATCAGAGTAGGTTTCAAGTCCCAACTCTTCAGCCAACTCCGATCTTACAGCCAAAGCATAAGTGTTATTAAACCCTAGTGGCTCCAACCAGGTTGCATTAAATTCTTCCTCATACCCTTTTTTCGTTTCATCATATACTTCATCTGGACTCATGCCTGCTTTATATTCCTCATCCAACACATTTAAATAACCAGTCCCCGTATATTCAACGTATAGATCAAGATCGCCTTTTTTCATTGCTTCTTGAATGACAAAGACTCCTCCAAGAGCATCTTTTATTTCAACATCTAAATCAGTATTCGCTTTAAGGAATTCAGCATACATATGAGTCATAATGATTTGCTCCGTATATTCCTTTCCAGATACAACAATTTTTCCTGCTTCCGCTTTGTCACCCCCGCCATTGCCACAAGCAGCCAAAATAAGTAATAAAATGCTCAACATCGAAATTGATACTAACCTTTTCATACCATAAAACCTCCATAATATTTTTTATCTCTTAAAAATCTACATTAATCATCTCTTTATGCTATTATCTCATTTTTCAGTATTTTCTTTTGATGATTATATTGCATCCCCTGCTTAGAAGCGAAATATCGGTTTCCTGCAAGCAACAACCGATTGTGAAGTAAATCACAAGAATTGTTAAACTATTCTTTTCTTGATTTTTTACCATTGTTTAAGGAATTCAACAGAATTTCAGTCTATTATCCCGAGCGTTGGATGGCTTGAAGGATTTTCATTAATAGAAGTGGACGAACGGAGTATAGCGTTCTAAAAATCCTAGCGTTTACATCATCTTGTTTCCCTCAGTCATTAAAGATATTTATTTTAGCTCAAGTTATCCTCATATTTTTAACAGGCGCAAACAAAGATACATCTAATGGAAGTATCGTCTTTTATTATATAGTTTTACGGAAGGATCTACAATTCCCTTAATACGGCTTATCGCTCTATTATACTCCAATACTTGGATTGAGCCGATATCATTAGTTAGGTTCCTCATAAGTTCGACCATATCCTTCATAATACGAACAAATACTTGAACACTATTTTTAATACCCGATATTTAAAAACATAAACATTGACCGCTTGCATCCTAATCGGTATTGTATGATTATGGAAAAGGGGAGACTTTTCAATCAGTGGAGATTACTACCCGTTAAAGCGGGAAAAAGTAGAGGAGGAGAAAAGTTGAAATACTTTCCAATTAAAAACACAAGCTTAAACGTTTCCAACATTGTGATGGGGAATATGCGTATCAATGAACTGACTAAAGTTGAGATTGAACATTTGGTTCGCACAGCTATGGAAGAAGGTATTAATTTCTTCGATCATGCGGATATTTATGGTGGGGGCGAATGTGAATCCCTTTTCGCTGATGCCATCCAAATGAACGCAAGTATCAGAGATAAAATGATTTTACAAAGTAAATGTGGCATTAACACGAAAGATAATTATTATGATTTTTCTAAAGAGCATATCATCAAATCTGTAGAGGGAATCTTAAAAAGACTGAAAACCGATTACTTAGATCTCTTACTGCTCCATCGCCCTGATCCTCTAATGGAACCCGAGGAAGTGGCGGAAGCTTTTGATGAATTACATAATAGTGGAAAGGTCCGCTATTTTGGAGTATCAAATCATAACCCAATGCAAATAGAATTACTACAAAAATATGTATCTCATAAATTAGTTGTCAACCAATTACAGCTGAGTGTGGCTCAGGCGGCATTAATTGATTCTGGTATTGCTTTGAACATGCCTGTCGATCAATCGATCAATCGTGACAGCAGCATCTTAGAGTATTGTCGTTTAAAAGATATCACGATTCAAGCGTGGTCTCCTTATCAACAAGGATTCTTTGAAGGGCCTTTTCTTGGGGATTTAGAAAAATTCCCGAAATTAAATCAAGTGATCGATGAATTAGCTGAAAAATATGGTGTCACCAATACGGCGATTGCATCCGCTTGGATTACACGCCATCCGGCTAATATTCAAGTTGTCCTTGGAACGACTACCCCGCAGCGGATAAAAGATGCCTGTGCTGGTTCTGAAATCAACTTAACAAGAAAAGAATGGTACGACCTTTATAAAGCAGCTGGCCATACCGTTCCATAAGTTTTACACTCTCTTCCCTCGTATGTAAGGGGAGAGTTTTTTGTCGTGCAATCCCACGCAAAGCATTCTCCACCTTAGCATGATAAACTACTTCCCCAATTCCGGGCACGATTCACACCCAACCGGAGTTTCAACCAATTAAAAATTCTTATGATCACGCAAACAATTATCAAGGAAGTGCACTTCCCCTCCCCACTTTTGAAAACTCCTATAAAGTCGCTTGTCCTAGGTGTATAATAAAGAAAAGATGACTCACTTCGAATATTCAAAGGTGGTGTTCACCATGTTAAGTTCGGCACAACTTTGCTCTCCCTCATTAATCCATATGCTCCATTCCATCGTCCATCAAGAAAAAGATTTAGGAAAAGGAGAATATGTATTCCAAGAAGGGGATCAGGCTGACTTTCTTTTTATCATAAAGTCAGGTAAGGTTCAGATTGGCAAAGTCACACCAGATGGACGGGAGATAACCTTTCGAATTTGTAAACCGGAGGATTTTATTTGCGAGGTCCCACTCTTCTGCGATCCCACGCCCTTTACGGTCTATGCAAAGATGCTAGAAGCTGGGATCATTCATATCATTTCAAAAGAGGATTTGGAAGAACAACTTATTCTTCAACCCCATTTGAGCATTGAAATGTTGAAATTAATGAATATACAAAACCAGCAAAATCAATCTAAATTTCGGGACTTAGTTTTACATGGAAAAAAAGGGGCGTTATACTCTACTCTTATTCGCCTAACAAATAGCTATGGCGTTGAGCAGGAGGATGGCATTCTAATTGACCTCTCCCTGACGAATCAAGAGCTCGCTAACTTTTGCGGGATGACGCGTGAGGTTGTCAATCGTTTGTTAAACGAGTTAAAAAAGGAAAATGTATTAGCGATGGTCGATGGGCGCATGATGATTTATGATCTTTCTCTTTTAAAACGAGAAATACATTGTGAAAATTGCCCGCTTGAGATTTGTAATATTTTTTAATTACCATCCAGCATTAATTCTATAAAGGCTTTTAATATTCTAGTCCGACAATCAAGAATTCTTGATTGCCGGACTTTTTTTGTCTATTTCTTGAAATCTCTCTTCCTAACGGGGTTTTGTGACTTTTCTCACAGACTAAGCGTACCTTCTACAACTACATTTAGACTATACGATCATGAGTGGAGGTAAGGATAAATGAATAAAAAAAATAGCCATTCGGGACCTGATTTAAAAGGCACACTCATCAGTGTGTTTGTCGTCGGAATTATTATTTGTGTGATGTGGTTTGCCGTTTATGGATTGTATGTTTCCAGATAAAGGTAAAATCTAGTTCCCTGAAGTTAATGAACTTCTTAAAAATGAATTAAAGGTAGGTGTAATCATGCATTTGCATAAGTATGAAAAAGTTTGGCTCATTTTTGGTATCCTTTCGCTTATTGTTTTTTTAAGCATTGTCGGCGTCACCGCATTTGCACACGGTCATACGCCTGCAGGTGGAATGGATGTCATCGACCCTGAAAAAGTGGATGAAACGGCTCCATTTAATGAACCCGGTGTGAAACAGATTGATAAGGATACGTATGAAGTGGTGATTGTGGCTCAAGCCTTTGGCTATAACCCTGCTAAAATAAGTGTTCCTGTCGGGAAGGAAATTATTTTCACCTCAACAAGTAAGGATGTTGTTCATAGTTTTACGATTGAAGAAACAAAAGTCAATATGATGGTGGTGCCCGGACGCATTACACATAAAAGTTACACTTTTGACAAACCTGGAAATTATTTAGTGATCTGTAATGAGTATTGCGGAACAGGACATCATTTTATGCAGACAGAGATTGAGGTGTATGAACCATGATCGGAATTCAAGATCGAAAACTTGCTTTATCTAACATTATTGTCGCTTATATCGCTTTTATCATTGGAACATTTTGTGGTCTCTTACAAGTTTTCGTTCGTAATGATGCATTAGATTTGCCAACTTGGCTAGATTATTATCAAATTCTCACAGCGCACGGCGTATTATTAGCACTTATCTATACAACATTTTTTATTTTTGCTTTTCTTATTTCCGGTATGAGTAAGTCATTAGGGAACTTTGGACCAAAGGTTCGTCGTACTCTATGGATAGGATTTGCTGTAACAACGATCGGAACCATCCTTGCGACGGCACTCATTATTTCGGGCAAAGCTTCCGTGCTTTATACCTTCTATGCCCCATTAAAAGCAAGTGGTTGGTTTTATATTGGGCTTGCTCTTTGGGTCATTGGAACTTGGATTAGTTCTTTCGCTTTGATTGGCCACTATAGCGCTTGGAAAAGAAAACATAAAGGAGAATTAAGTCCATTATTCGCCTTTATGACGATTACAACTATTATCCTTTGGCTTATCGCTTGTCTAGGGGTCGTTGCGACCGTTGTATTTCAATATATTCCCTGGGCATTTGGCTGGGTGGGTACAATTAATGTAGAACTCAGCCGTTCGTTGTTTTGGTATTTTGGCCATCCGCTCGTCTATTTCTGGCTATTACCTGCATACATGGCGTGGTATGTCATTGTACCGAAATTATTAGGAACGAAAGTATTCAGTGATTCTTTAGCTCGTTTAGCGTTTGTACTTTTTATTCTATTTTCATTTCCAGTTGGATTTCATCACCAGTTAACAGAGCCGGGAATCTCGAGCTTTTGGAAGTTTCTCCAAGTTGTTTTAACATTTATGGTGATTATTCCATCACTCATGACGGCATTCTCGATCTTCGCCACCTTTGAAATATCAGGAAGGAAAAAAGGCGGCTCAGGTCTATTTGGATGGTTCACAAAGTTGCCATGGAAGGATGTCCGTTTTACGTCCATCTTTATCGCCATGCTATTCTTTATCCCAGGGGGCGCTGGTGGAATTATTAATGCCAGCTTTCAATTAAATGAGCTTGTTCATAATACACTTTGGATTGTCGGACACTTCCATATTACTGTTGGAGCTCCGGTTGCCATGACCTTTATGGGAATAACATTTTGGTTGATCCCTTATTTAACGGGACGCAAACTAACCAGGTCTATTCAAAAGCTCGCTTTTATCCAAATTATTACTTGGTCTGTCGGAATGTTATTAATGTCCACTGCTCAGCATATTCTCGGATTATTTGGAGCTCCGCGGAGAACAGCCTATGCCGGTTATAACGGACACCAAGTAGCCATGCAATGGTTTGATGGCATTCTCTCCAATCATGTCACAATGGCGATTGGCGGAACGATCTTATTCTTATCAGCTATGTTACTCGTTTATATTGTTTGTAACTTAATGTTTTTTGCGCCTCTCGCCAAAAAGCCTGTCGAGATGACTGAGTTTCCGATGGCAGAAAATGATACTACTAACACACCGAAATTTTTGGAGAACTGGTGGTTATGGATTGGCATTGCTATTTTATTAATCGTAATGGCGTACGCCTTCGCACTTGCCGAGATGATTCAGCACTCACCTCCAGGCTCCAAAGGACAAATCACTTGGTAGGAGATGAGAAAAAATGTTTATGGCAACAATTGGTTTATTATTAGTAGCCACAGTTATGACCATTATGACTGTAGAATTAAATTCTCCAGACGAGGAATAATTTTTAAAAAGAGGATGTTCAAAAAGAGTCTCTCAATAGGGACTCTTTTCTAGCTTTATACGGAGGCTATTAAGGTCCTTCTTCCATTTCAGCCTGATATAAATTCGGGAGTACTTTTTTTATTTCTTCCTCGTTGCTTTGCAATGCTTCCATCCACAATTCAACTAGCCTTCTTCCGTTAATTAATTCTATATCTAGGTCTTCCGCGTACTCCTTCGCAGTATCTGTAAAGGCAGATGTTGTAATGACATATCCGCCAACGGCTTGCTTTTTTACCATATTTGAATGGATTAATGCAATTGGTTCAAAACCAACATCGTCCTTCCAACACTTCACTTGACCAAGAAATAAGCCTTCTTCTGTTTTATGTTTAAAATCAACCCCAAAATCTCGTCTCGACGGAAGGACATCTGTTTCTCCTCCCTTTGCTTTCTCAAAAATATCGGCCACAAAGTCTTCGAAAATGAGGGGGTCCTCTTTAATAAATTTCTTAGTATAATGAGAGCCAGCTTCCCCATCTTGTTCGTCACCTTCGGAGGATATCTCTTCCTCATGCTTAAATCTTAGATATAGTCCCATGGCCAATGTCCATTTTACCTCTTCACTTGAATGTAATTGATGATTTATTAAATCCAATTCATATTTATTTCTCCGCTTAGCACGTTGAAAATGAATATACGCAGCCAATAAAAGGACCGCGATGGCAACTTCTACATACACCATTTTGGCAATACCTCCCTACAACAGTTATCACCGTTTTGGGGCATCCTTATTCTTGAGCTCTTTCTTAAGGAAGAGCGATCAACGCTTGTAACATTATTGAAATATTTTTAAACAAAATACAACAATTGAATAACATTTAACACAAAATATGGTAAAATAAGAGTATAATCTTTAGGGGGAGTTTAATGAAAAGGAAATATTCAATTGGTATATTTTTTATTTTAATACTAATCATTGGACTTTTTATTTCACGTCCAAAGTTAATAGATGAAAGAAGTCATGTTGCGGCATCACCCGCTATTGTTCCGACACTATTTCTCCATGGCTATAAAGGAAGTGAGCGGTCTTTTTCAACAATGTTGGAGAGAATGGACCAACAACAGTGGGGAACAAAAACACTCGTATGTTTTGTGAATAAAAAGGGACGCGTTTCATTCAAAGGTTCTATCACTGAGAATGTTGAAAATCCATTTATTCAAGTCATTTTTGAAAATAATCGTGCCAAATTAAGCGATCAAACGAAGTGGCTACAAGAGGTGATGAAGCAACTAAAGGATCGTTATCATATTCAAGAAATCAATCTTGTGGGCCATTCAATGGGTGGGCTTGCTTTGACCAATTATTTGCAAACAACGGTGGATGAAGATCTTTATCCTAAAGCCCTCAAGCTTGTAACAATCGGAAGTCCTTTTGGGGGAATTGATCGAGAGGATTATTTTAACGTGAATTATGGTGATGCATTGATTGATCTCCATCCCAATTCCGCTGCGCTTCAGCAACTTTTGAAAAATAAAAGCGCCTTTCCCTCTGATGTATCGGTCCTCTCGATTGCAGGTGTTATGAACAATCCATTGGCTGGAGATGGGCTCGTCTCATTGGAGAGTGCGCTGTTCAATCAATACCTAGTAAATCGTGATCAATATACAGAAAATGTAATTACAGATTTAGCTGCGACCCATTCTGGTTTACACGAGATGGAATCAGTGGATCAACTCATTGCCGAATTTTTATGGGGAAATAAATGACAATAATAATTAACATTTAGCGATGACCTCGGTTTCTCACCTAGGTCATCCTTTTTTGAATGCAAAACTTTCCTTCTGTTTTTTGATAATGAAAAATATCTCCATATTGTTAACCTAAAAGCCCCGTAAACATAAGTCCCCATGCCGCCAAGAATTGCAGATCATATTGGAGACAGTTTGTATAATTCTTGATTTTAAAGTAAAATGTTTATAAAATTTAAGTAAATTTTATAAAAGAATACGAAAGAGGATATGGGGTGAGGGTTTTGGTTGGTTTAAAAGATATAGCGAAGGCCGCGGGTGTTTCTGTTTCCACTGTCTCTAATGTGATCAATGGACGGAAAAATGTCGGAAAAGAAACGAAAGAGCGGATTTTACAATTGTGTGAAGAGATGGGTTACCGGCCAAATATTATAGGAAAGAGCCTTAAAACAGGCCAGACAAATACGATTGTATTCATCTTTAGTAATTTTGAGAGAAGTTTCTATTTAAAAATTATCAACGGGATAAACGATTATTTGGCAGAGAATGGATTTGATTTAATTGTCTGTACGACTAATTCTAGTAAAAATTTTGTACGCAGTAATTTTACGAGAGGAGCGATTGTTTTAGATAAAAAGATGACGGATGAATTCCTCGTTTCGATTGCCAAGCCAGTCTATCCAATTGTTGTCATGGATCGGTTGATTGAAAATGAATATATTAAGAGCGTGGTCACAGAAAACTATAGTGTTATGAGTGAGCTGGTTCAGGCACTTGTTGACAAGGGATTTCGGAATTTTGGTTATATTGGCGGCTATGAAGATTCGCTAGATCACCGAGAACGGTATCAGGCATTTATAGATACATTAACCCACAATAATATCTCCTTCCAAAGGACAAATTATTATCACGGGGATTTTTCTGAAGAAAGCGGGTATCGCGCCGCCAATATTTTTATATTGAGCAATAGCCTTCCGGAGATTTTGGTTTGTGCTAATGATAACATGGCGATAGGAGCTTTAAAGGCTTTGCAGGAAAACAAATATGAAGTACCAAAAGATATTTCCGTCACCGGATTCGATGACAGCAGGGACGCAGAAAATTTTGGTTTAACAACTGTTACGATTCCTAGATATGAAAGTGGCTATTTAGCAGCAAAAGAGTTGGTCGAAATGATCAATGGAACAAGTAATAATGAAAACTTTAAAATCACAGCAAAAATAAATTGGAGAGATTCAGTAAAATAAACTTTAAAATAGTAAAATGATAAAAAGAATAGAACAACTCCCCATCCAAAGTAAAAAACGTCTGATATGCTTATCATACTACCTAAAAATGTAATAAAGCGCTATCCCCGCCATTTTTTGAAAAAAGTAATTCTTGACAACCTTATCAAAACTAAGTATTTTATAAGTATAATGTTTTACTAGAAATTAAAAAGGGGTTGAGAATGTGAAGAAAACGAATAAAACGTTTTCCCTTATGATGGTGGTTCTTCTCATAGCGGCATTCGCATTGGCAGGCTGTGGATCAGTAAAAGATAAAAATAATTCAGGTGGAAAAGGGAAATCATCTGCACCTACACTTACGATTTTCAACAGTAAGGTAGAAATCGTTGATCAATTGGAAGCGCTGACGGAGGAATACACAGAAGAAACTGGAGTAAAAGTTGAAGTCTGGGGTGCTGCTGGTGATAAATACGCTCAACAATTGCAATCAAAGCTTACCAGCAACCAAGGTCCATCCATTTTCAGTGTAAAGGTTTCTGAAGCTGAAAAGTTAAAATCTTATCTTTATGATATGAGTAATGAAGATTACGTGAAAAGTATTGCGCCCAATATGGAATTGAAAGTGGACGATAAAATCGTAGGTGTTCCTTATGGTGTTGAAGGATACGGCCTAATTTATAACAAAAATATGGTGAATCCTAAAGATGTAACAGACTATGACTCTTTTGTTCATACACTAGAAAAGTTTAAATCAGAAGACATCAATGGATTGGGGATGTCTGAAGAAGATTACTTCTTAATTGGTCATATTCTCAACACTCCTTTTGCCTTACAAGATGATCCTATCGCTTTTATTGATAAGCTAAATAAAGGTGAAGTGAAGATGGCTGATACGAAGGAATTCCAAGACTTCGCAAAGTTCATGGAAGCAATTAAAGCGAATACTAAGAATCCGTTAGAGGTTACGTATGATGGCGTCATTGGTGACTTTGCGACTGACAAAACGGCAATGATCCACCAAGGGAACTGGGCGTACGGAATGTTTGAAGACTATGATTTAGATTTTGAAATGGGTATGATGCCATTCCCACTTGAAGGAAATGATAAATTGGCGGTCGGCGTTGGGAATAACTGGGCGATTAATGGCTCGGCAGATGAAGATGAAAACAAAGCAGCAAATGATTTCCTGAATTGGATGTTCACAAGTGAAACAGGACAACGCTATATTGTCGAAGAATTTGGATTTATCCCAGCTATGACAAATATTGAAGCAAAGGATCTTGATCCATTATCTCAAATTGTGCTAGAGGCTTCGAATAGTGGCCAAACCATTCCTTGGGCATTTAATTATTTCCCGGCTAACTCAATTACAAATGATCTTTCGCCTGCCGCCCAAGAGTTTTTCCTTTCAAAAGATATGACAGGCCAGCAACTTCTTGAAAAACTAGATGCTGCATGGGCAAACAGTGTAAAGTAAATTAGATTAGGTAATTCTTTTTAGACAAAGCCCTTCACAAATGTAATGAATACATTAAGTGATGGGCCTTTGTTTTGATCGTTATATTTATAAGAACTAGAAAGAAGGGATTGGCTTGAGTAAACGAAAGGATAAGCTTTGGTTTGCATTATTTACAGTACCGTTATTGTTTGTTTTTACAACGGTTGTGATTGTTCCATTTATTATCGGAATTTATTACTCATTTTTTGAATGGGATGGTATTCCGTCTAATCCCAAAGTATTTGTTGGATTAGATAATTTCATCCAATTATTTGGTGATACACGCTTTCTTTCTTCTGCATGGAAGACAATCGAATTTACTGTATTGGCTCTATTCGCTGTCAATATATTAGGTCTAGCCTTCGCATTATTGGTTACAACAAAATTACGGACTGCCAAGGCAGCACGGACAATGTTCTTTATGCCAAATTTAATCGGTGGATTAATTCTGGGGTATATTTGGCAATTTATATTTACAGATGCTTTTAAAACAATCGGTGAATCTACGGGTATGGGAAAGATCTTTTTCAATTGGCTGCTTGATTCGAACTATGCCCTTTTTGCACTTGTCGCCGTCTTCACATGGCAAATGGCGGGATATACGATGATTATTTATCTTGCCGGCATCCAAGGTATTCCCTCTGAACTACTTGAAGCCGCAAAGGTAGACGGAGCCAATGCTTGGCAAAGGATCACGAAGGTCATTTTCCCACTCTTAATGCCTTCCTTTACCATTTGTTTATTCTTAACTCTTGGTAATGCATTTAAAATTTATGATGTGAATCTTTCGTTAACAAACGGTGGACCGGTGAATGCCACTGAATTATTCGCAATGAATATTTTCAATGAAATCTTTGGCTATAGTCATTATGGTTATGGTCAGGCAAAAGCCATTTTGTTCTTTATTGTTGTAGGTGCCATCACGTTGACACAAGTCTACATTACGAAAAAACGTGAGGTGGAAATGTAATGAATAGAGTAAGTAAAATTATATCAGAAATATTACTTTTCCTTCTGGCACTTGTTTTTTTATCCCCTGTTTACATTATGCTTGTGAACTCATTTAAAAACCGGGAAGAACTCTATAGTAATGCACTTGCATTGCCTTCGGAATTTAGTTTTCAATATTATAGTACAGCCATGGACAAAATGAACTTTTTACTTGCCTTTAAAAACTCTCTATTCGTTACAGTCGTTTCTATTATTTTTATTGTTATTTTATCTTCCATGACAGCCTGGATGTTGGTCAGGACAAATAATAAGCTAAGTAATATTATCTTTATGATCCTTGTAGCAACAATGCTGATCCCTTTCCAAACTTTAATGATGCCGTTAATGCAATTTATGCATGGAATTGGGGAAACGCTTGGAATTCCCATGCTTAATACGCATGGAGGTTTAATCTATATGAACATTGGTTTCCATGCAGGGATGTCCGTTTTCCTATACCACGGATTTATTAAGTCGATTCCGATTTCTTTGGAAGAGGCGGCAACGATTGATGGAGCCTCTAAATTTGGTATCTTTTGGAGAATTATTTTTCCAATGTTAAAACCGATAACCGTTACGGTTATGATATTGGGCGTAATCAGCATTTGGAATGATTATTTACTACCTTCCTTGACACTGTCTGATAAAGGCTTGAGAACGATTCCGTTATCAACATTCTATTTCTTTGGTGAATTTACAATTCAATGGAATCTTGCCATGGCAGGTTTGACAATGACCATTATTCCGATCGTCATTTTCTACGCCTTCTCGCAAAAATATATTATTAAAGGCATTGGCGAAGGAGCAATAAAGTAATAATGAAGCTTGATTATGGCAACAATGACTTAATAGTTTAAATAAAAACAGTGAGGCTTTATTACTTGCCCCACTGTTTTTTATAGGATAAGAGATTTTGGCTAATGCTGGATCTAGCTCCAGCGCCTAGCCCCTCGAGGTCAAATAACCCTGAACCTATGAAGGGAAAGATCGCCCTTCATAGGTTCAGGAACATTTGCTTGTCGGGGCTGAGCAAGGCGCTTGCGCTTTTCTTATAAACTTGTTAACAAGATGGACTTTTGGCGAAAATAAGCCCATTCTTTAAATCCAATATCTTTAAGATGTTGACGAACAGCTTCAAAATCATCACCAACCCTTTCAGGGTCATGGGCATCAGAACCAAATGTCACCTTTGCACCATAATGAAGGGCCATTTCTAATATTTCATCGGAAGGATACCAACCACCACAATCTTTCATTTTCCCCGATGTATTAATTTCAATTGCTACATTATTTTCAGCAATGACTTTTAGTGCACGCTCAACCGCAGGCGTTTCAATCGCGGAAAATGCAGGATAAAATCCTTTCATCGCGTCAATGTGGCCAAGAATTTGAAATAGTCCACTCCTTGCCGACTGTTCTATTAAACGATAGTAAGCTTCCTTTGTTTGAACTCTTTCTTGTTCAGTAAGATGATCCCACCGAGTTTTATCAAAAATCGAAGTTCGGTTAACATGGTGGACAGAGCCAATAATATAATCGAATGGATATTGTTGATATTGGTTACGATAAAGATTGATATGATCCGGAAAAAAGTCAGATTCCACTCCCAATAGCACGTCTATTTTCCCTTTGTATTCTTCCCGTAAACGAAGAATTTCACCTACATAATCAGGAAAACTACTTTTCGCCATTGCAATACCTGGATGGAGTTGATCGTGTTCGCTTGTAAAATATGGCGAATGATCGGAAATCCCAATCATATTGAAGCCACGTTCAATCGCAGCCTCAATGTAATCTCTAATTTCCCCTTTGGCATGTCCACAACGATCATGATGAGTATGAAAATCAAACTTTAAATTAGAATTCATCCCTTTCACCCCTTCCTGACCTATTATAACACCGTCGTAACGATTAGCCCGAAACATTTAATACTAAGCGTGAAATTATATTTTCTCCGTGATTTCTACATCAATCATTTTAAATTCTCCTACATCCACTAATCCACGATTGGAAATCCGTACATCAGGTATGACTGGTAGAGCAATGAGAGAAAAGGTCATAAATGGGGCATGAATCGGACATCCTATAGCTTCCCAAGCCATTTCAAGCTGTTTGACCTCTTTCACAACCGTCTCCAATGGTTGATCAGACATAAGTCCAGCTATCGGCATACGCACTTTCGCCAATATTTGTCCATTTTCCACGACAATCATCCCACCACCGATTTTGGCTAACTCATTTGCGGCAAAAGCCATGTCTTCTGGATTTGTTCCCATCACAAGCAGATTATGGCTATCATGAGCAACCGTTGAGGCAACAGCTCCTTGCTTTAACTTAAATCCGTGCGCAAAACCGAGTGAAATTTGCCCTGTTTGATGGTGGCGTTCAATACATGCTAGCTGCAGAACGTCCTGCTTAAGATCTGGTTGGATGATACCATCTTTAACCGCTAATGTGGCTGTCATTTTCTCAGTACGGGCACTATTCTCAATGACATTGATGACATTTACCTTCGTTTCCTCGGCAGATCCTTTACTCCTTAATTGAAAGTCTGTTGCTGTTAGTGCCGCTTTTAAATGAATAGAATTCCGAATATGCTCTGGGTAGATGAAGATCGGGAATTCCTTTACCAATTGCTGATCTTGATAGATCACTTCTCCGTCAGCAATGACTGTGGTTGGTTCCAGCTCTCGAATATCTTCGATTAATAAAATATCCGCCATTTTCCCCGGTGCAATCGAGCCTAGATCGCGATCCATTTTATAATAACGAGCAACATTAATCGTTCCCATCTGAATTGCGGTAACGGGATCTACTCCTTCTTCAATTGCGCGCCGAACAACATGGTTAAGATGGCCTTTTTCAACAAGCGTTTGTGGGTAGACATCGTCTGTTACTAAACTAATATTAGCTGTTTGAACATGATCCTCGGTTACAACCTTGATCACTTCTTTTACATCTTGCCATGCTGAACCTTCTCGTATCATTAAATGCATTCCAAGCCGTAACTTTTCTAAGCCTTGTTCTTTTGTCACTGTTTCATGACATGAATCCACCCCTGAGCCAATATAGGCTTGTAACATCCTTGGATCTTCTGCTGGAAAATGCCCGGTCACTATTTTATTTGCCTTAATGGTTTCTGCAATTTCCCCGTTCATAAGTGAATCTCCATAAACAACTCCCGGGAAATTCATAACCTCTCCCAGACCTGCAACATTTTCCCACTGCATCCCCGCTTGAATATCCTCTACACTGAGGGTTGCTCCTCCGTCCTCGAAGTCAGTCGTTGCAGGCACACATGAAGGAAAGGTTGTAAATACTTTCAAAGGAAGCTGCTGTCCTTCTTCGTGCATCAATCGTACGCCCTCTTGACCAAAGACGTTGGCAATTTCATGCGGATCCATAAAGATAGAAGTCGTTCCTTTGGCAAGTCCTGCCTTCGAAAATTCCGTTACTGAAAGCATGGTGCTCTCCACATGCATATGACCATCAATAAATCCCGGAACCAAGTATTTTCCGTTAGCATTAATCACTTGTGTGCTTTCACCAATTGTATGGTCGGCCTTCCCAACATAGGCAACCCTTCCCTCAACAACTGCAACATCCATATTTTCCAATAGCTCCCCTGTAAAAACATTGACCAATATACCATTGGTGATGACAAGGTCTGCTTTCTTCTCACCTCTTGCCACTTTTGAGAGTTGCTGACTAACTTCATATAATTTCTTTCGCATGATGAAATCCCCTTTCTTTTTGGCAATCGTACAAATCTGCTTCAATTACGGAGGCCAATTCCTTATTTTTAAAAAAGAAAAAGCGAGGAATGCTCATTTTTCGTGCACTCCCGCTAATCGATATATTGAACCTATAACTCTATTAAGCTGCCCATCCAAGATAAACAACAAATACGACAAACAGCACATACATAATCGGATGAACTTCTTTAAATTTCCCTTTGAACACCATTGTTAAGGGGTAAAAGATGAATCCTAAAGCAATCCCAGTAGAAATACTATAAGTCAAAGGCATTGTAATAACCGTCATAAAGGCAGGTATCGCAAACTCAAAATCTTTCCAACGAATCTCTGCTAAAGAGGAAGCCATTAGAATGCCCACGATGATCAAAGCAGGTGCCGTTACTTCTGAGGTGACAACACTTAGCAATGGTGAAAAGAACAGAGCTAGGATAAAAAATCCTGCTGTGACAACGGACGTAAAACCCGTTCTACCGCCAGCGGCCACCCCTGAGGTTGATTCCACAAAGGAAGTTGTGGTCGATGTACCTAAAACAGCTCCAATCATCGTAGCGACAGAATCAGCAGATAATGCTTTTCCAGCTCGTGGCAGTTTTCCATCTTGTAATAACCCCGCTTGTCTAGCAACTGCCATTAACGTACCTGCCGTATCAAAGAAATCAACAAACAATAATGTAAAGATGACCACAAGCATATGAGGAGTAAAAAGATCGCCAAAATGACTAAACATGACACCAAAAGTCGGTTCTAAACTAGGAATAGTAGAGACTATTCCAGATGGTAATGGAATTTGTTTAAAAATAATTCCTGCAATGGCTGTGACAATCATTCCATAAAAGATGGCCCCTTTAAATCCGCGTATCATGAAAAAGGCTGTAATCACAATACCGAAAATGGTTAATAATGTACCAGGAGCCGTAATATCTCCTAGAGCAACTACCGTTGTCCCAGGATCAGCATCGACGACAATGCCGGCATTTTGAAAACCAATAAAGGTAATAAACAAACCAATTCCCGCGGCAACAGCCAACTTAAGCTGCTCAGGAATCGCGTTAATAATCGTTTCACGTATTTTGGTTAAAGTAAGGATAAAAAAGATTAATCCAGAGATGAAGGTTCCTGCCAAAGCTGTTTGCCATGGGATTCCCATCCCGATCACAACGGTATAAGCAAAGAACGCATTGATTCCCATACCTGGAGCAAGTGCGACAGGATACTTAGCCCATAGACCCATAATTAAACAGGCGATTGCGGAAGATAAGGCTGTTGCGACATAAACAGCTCCTTGATCCATTCCAGCTTCACCTAGTACGGATGGATTGACAAATAAGATATAAGCCATTGCAAGGAATGTTGTTAAACCAGCAACAGATTCTTGACGATAACTTGTATTCCATTCTTTAAATTTAAAATATCGATCCATCTTTTTTCCCCCTGTAGCTCATATGAACGCAAAAAACCTGGATAATTTATCTACCCAGGTTACAACCAACAATGATGAGAGAAAATGGCCATTTTCCATTCTAATAAGCAGGATGAAAGACTTGTCATCGTCTTATGGCACGATCTATCGTCATTTTGTAGTCGGGTAATTTACGGTTACCTGGTAGAAACGCTTGAGCCATATTCTCAAGCATATACATTCAATGAACTTTTATTAAATTAAAATGATTACAGCTCTATTTATAGCACAAAGTCCCTACAATCGTCAAGACAAAACACGAATATTGTTATTTTTTTTAGGGTTATTGTTCGTTAATTGACTCAGTTCATTAGATATTCACAACTTTTATCTGATCATTGACTTTTTGATAGGATATTTTCTAGTGAAGTGGTAAACTTTTTATCATATCCTCTAGCCTCCTCTTGACTAGGAGGACAAATCAATCGAAAACTGGTGGTGAGCACCATATGGAAACCAAAAAGGCTTTACCAGTCCTTTTTGCCGTTATGTTTTTTGTTATGGTAGGATTTGGTATTATTATCCCGGTCTTACCCTTTTATGCTGAGGAATTAGGGGCCACCCCTACACAATTAGGTCTATTGATGGCTGTCTATTCTCTTATGCAATTGTTATTTTCACCAATCTGGGGAAGAGTTTCCGATCGGATCGGCCGTAAACCCGTGATGATGATCGGGATTTTCGGACTCGCCATTTCTTTCTTTTTAATGGCTTTTGCTAGCCAATTATGGATGTTATTCGCCGCAAGAATCATTGGAGGGTTACTTTCATCTGCAAATATGCCAACGGTGACAGCCTATGTAGCTGATATCACGTCACCTGAAGATCGTGGAAAAGGGATGGGAGTCGTAGGAGCCTCTGTGGGGCTAGGCTTTATCCTTGGACCTGCAATAGGCGGGATTTTTTCGGAGTCAAATTTAAGTACACCTTTTATACTGTCGGGGGTTTCTTCTATCATCACATTCTTCCTTGTTCTATTCATCCTCAAGGAATCACTTCCAGCTGAAAAAAGGGGAGAAGAAACAGGGAAAAAGGAATCTATGTTTAAAGCATTAAATGGCCCGATTTCGATTCTCTTTATTCTGCAATTGTTTGTTTCTTTATCCATGGCTGGCCTTGAAGCCACTTTTGCCTATTTTGCTGCGAAAAGAGCAGGATTAGGCACTGTACAACTTGGTTATTTGTTTATGATTATGGGTCTTGCGGGGGCGATCGTCCAAGGAGGATTAGTAGGTAGGTTAACGAAGAAATATGGGGAAGGAGCCGTGATTCAACTCGGTATTATCATCTCTGCGATTGGCTTCGGACTTATTTTACTAATCGACAGCTTTACAACCGCCGCTATTTATTTAACGATTTTCGGAATTGGGAATGGCGTGATTCGTCCAAGTGTATCCGCGCTTTTAACCAAAACCTCAACTACAGGTCATGGCAATACAACAGGCTTATTATCCTCCTTCGATTCCATCGGCCGGATCGTAGGACCGCCATTAGGTGGTTGGCTCTTTAAAACAGCAACTGGGTTACCATATATTTCTGGATTGATTTTATCCATTATCGCGTTAATTCTATATCAAGCCTATAAAGTTGCTATTTCGAAAAAGACTATAGGAGTATAAAGTTTTTTCGGATAGTCAAAGATCACCCCTATACTTGTAAAAGATACAGGCACAACAATCCTAACGATCCGTTGTGCCTGTTCTTTAGTAACGTTCATAACGTTTAAACGAATAAACCGTGAATAAAAACAAACCAATTAGCAGCAAAAGGCTTGTGAAAATCATAAGCGTTAGTGAATCTTGCCATACGCCTGTTAGTAAATAGTCGCTCGCCTGACTTTGAGCATTAGCGGGACTCCATTTCATATATTTTGGAAAAAGAGAGCTACCAAGTGATAAGACCGCTAACACAACGACACTTACCCCTGCAATTCCCCCTACATTTGTCAGAAGGGTTCCGGCAAGTATTGTGACAGTTAGAACAAATAGAATCCATATACTATAAATAAAAAGACTTCCTAAAAATGCCTTTATTCCCACTTGTTCAAACAGCAAATTCGTATAATAATAGCAAAGACTATAGCCTAGCGTGAAGGAAAATAAGAGGATAATCGCATTGGCCACCCATTTACTTGCAATGTATTGAAAAGCTTGAACAGGACGAACCATCACAAGTGACAGAGCTCCGCTGTTTCTTTCATGAGCGATGCTGCCCATTACACTTAGAACGAAGATGGCTGTCCCGATGATTCCTAACTGGCCAAGTGTACCAGCAAGCACTTCTCCTCCAGTTGGAACAGGGATCTCAATGACCGTTCCCTCCGGTAAATTTCCGGCCATATCTAAAATTTCCGGCATATAATATTGACTAATAGGTTGCGAGATCGCTAATAGGCTAATCACAATTGGAAGCCAAATCCATTTTTTATCCCGCCACGCTTCTACCCATTCCTTCTGCATTAACGTTAGGAAGACACTCATTGGTTTACCACCTCCATATACGCCTCTTCTAATGAATAGCTTTTTTGTTCAAAGCGAACAATGGTGAATCGATCTTTCAGGCAATCCGCTAAAAGAAGATTTCGTCCCTCGTCATGGTTAAACGTGATTTCCGCGGCATAGGGAGATAAAAATCGGAGATCGCGAATATAGCTTTTACTAGGAAGCCATTCTGTTAGTTTTTCCGCGACTTCTAGGGCAAATGTTTCGGTTTGCTGCGTATGCCTTAAATCTACTAAAGAACCGGACCATTTCATGCGCCCGTCCTTCAACATCACAATATGATCACATACCTGTTCAGCGTCATGAAGAACATGGGTTGAAAATAAGATCGCCATGCTTTTCTTCAATTCTTGCATAATCTCTAATACATCACGGCGTCCTTCAGGATCTAAAGCAGAGACAGGCTCATCTAAAATCAGTAACTTTGGTTCATGGATCATCGCTTGCGCTAATCCTAATCGTTGTTTCATCCCACCGGAAAAGCCGCCAATCCGCTTGCCTTTCGCCTTTTCCAATCCAACAAACGCCAACATTTCCTCACTATTTTGTTGTCGTTTCTTTTTTGCAAGTCCGGAAAGTTTCCCGACGAAATGTAGATACTCTATAGCTGTCATCCATGGGGGAAAAGCGGGATATTGTGGCAAATAGCCTAATTCAAGGCGATTGATGTCAGGTTTCCCTAAAAATTGAATCGTGCCTGTTGTCGGTCGTAAAAGTCCAGACAACATATTTAAAGTCGTTGTTTTTCCCGAACCATTTGGTCCTAAAAGAGCGACACATTGGTTATTTGCAATGGTAAAGGATAAACCCTCTACGGCCAGTTGATTCTTATACTTTTTCGTAAGTTGATGAACAGTAAGCAATGTCGTCTCCCCCTATTGTCTTTTTCTACCAATAATAAAATAAAGGACAGGTCCAATTAAGTTTATACAAACAATAATAAGGATCCATAACCATTTTGGACCATTTGTTTCTTCTTCCTTTACACAACTTACAAGCGCAACCGTCATCAAAATAAGCTGCAAACCAAAGATTGGCGCAATCATTTCCCAAGAAATGCTCATATTACTCTTCCTCCATTTGTTTTTTTCGAAACGGACGTACCACAAAGAAATAATAAAATATCGTAGGGAATGGAAATTGCAGCAACCCCAAGATTCCCCAGACCCAAGCATAAGCCCCTTTTTTCTTCGCATCGATAAATAAAAGAATGCTCTGGATAAGTAAGATTGGCGAAACAAGCAAGAGGGTGATTAACTTTTCAGTGTCCATGTTCTGTCACCCCGTCCTGTTTCTTACTTCGCTTTCTTTCGGCTATCAAGATGACCGGTATGGCACCAATCGCTAAACCCTGTACCCAGATAAAAATAGGAGTGAGCTTAAATGCCAGCACGCTATAAGAAGTGAGTATGAATAAGGCCGTGACGAGAAAAGTAAGCAATTCTCGGCGAAAGGCGCGCTTGCGCTTTATTTTAAATTCCTGAAGCACCTGTACCATATGTGCCTGTTCAGGAACTTTTGCTTCAAACGGCTTTTCTAGCTTTTCTAAGTCTTGTTTAAATTGAGAAAGCCACTCTTGCTCTTGGGAATCTTTCATTCACGACCACTCCTTCCGAATTTTCTTCATACCATGATGGACTCGTGTTTTGACTGTACCTTCTTTTAAACCAAGCATATGAGCAATTTCTTTATAGGTGTAACCATAAAAATGTCGTAAAAGAATCGGTGTCCGTATGGTTGGATCCAATAAAGCAAATTGCGCCATATATTCCGTCCATTCAAAACCATTTATCGTTACATTCCATTGCATTTTTCTAATAACCTCAGCTTGTAATTTCTCCTGTCTTCTTCGCTCTCTCTTTCTTTTTCGTTGATGATCGATGAATAATCTTGACGCGATAGAAATAAACCAAGTTGATAACTTCGATTCACCTTTAAAACTAGAAAAATGAATATAGGCCTTCAGCATCGTCTCTTGCATCAAATCTTCTGCCAAATCGGGGTCAAGACTTACTTTCACTAAATATTTATAAACAAATTGATAATGCGCTTGAAAAAGTTGAGTGAAGGCTTCATCACTCCCCTTTATTGCCGCTCTGATCAATTGCTTTTCTTCTCTCTCATTCAATAGAAGCCCATCCCCCTTTCGGCCGTTCTAAAAGATTAGACGTTCCGGATTGTTAAACCGTTCATTTTTTATATAAGTTTTTTTATAAAGGGAGGTATTTCCCCATTGATGCTTATTAGCCATTGTACTATTTTTATTATCCGTTGCTTGTTTTCAATGGAATTCAAACAACTTTTGCTTTATAAAAAAACTCTTCGCACACGCAAAGAGTTTTCCATTAGAATAAATTCAATTGTGGTGCCACCACATTCCAAACAATACGATGACATTCTTCTATAAGAGCATTGCGACGCTTTTCATACAGAGCGTCTATTCCCGCGGAACATTCTTGTGATCTTGATTGAGCGGCCGCCGCGGCGTGTTGAGCATCCGGAAGCAAACTAGCAAAATGATAATCTTGAATCAAGTTGATTGCCTCAATCATGTCGGCATTTCCTACAGCAAAGCCGACTAGCCTTTGATCCGGACTTTTTGAACACCCTCTTAAAGTTGCAATTCTGAGCCAAATCTTATAGTCTTTAAGTCAAATTGTCTAGGGGTGTGATGTATGATGAAGATTGGATGCATTCAATTGGATGTCGCCTTCTCTGATCCGGAAAGGAATTTCTCCCAAGTGGAAAAGTGGGTTCGAGCAGCAGCGGCAAAAGGTGTGGAACTTGTTGTTTTGCCTGAAACGTGGAATACAGGCTTTGATTTACCTCGTCTCGAAGAACTAGCAGATCAAGATGGTACACAAACCAAAGACCTTCTATCCAAGCTTTCCAAGGAACTGAACATTCACATCGTTGGCGGATCGGTCGCTACGAAAAAAAATGAGCAATTTTATAATACGATGTATGTATATACCAATCAAGGTGAGTTAGTAAGTGAATATGATAAAGCCCATCTCTTTCAATTAATGGATGAGCATCTATATTTGCAAGCTGGTGATACCATGAATCGCTTTTCGCTAGATGATATCGAGGCGGGCGGCGTCATTTGTTATGACATTCGTTTCCCAGAATGGTTAAGAGCTCATGCTTTAGCGGGCGCTAAAGTCTTATTCGTCCCTGCTCAATGGCCAAAACAGCGTGTAGATCATTGGAAGGTATTACTACAAGCACGGGCGATTGAAAATCAATGTTTTGTCATTGCTGTGAATCGCCGTGGAAACGATCCGAATAATGAATTTAACGGCCATTCAATGATTATTGAACCATGGGGAAATGTTCTTTGGACAGGTGAAGAGGATGAAGAGCTTGCGGTGATTGATGTTGATTTTTCAATTGTCGATGAAATAAGAGAACGAATTCCTGTATATGAAGATAGACGACCAGAATTATATAAGGGTCTTGCCCCACTGCGATAAGACGTTAACGCAGTGAGGCAAGGCCTCCTTTATTTTCCCGATAAAAATAGACCAAACTGAGCAAGCAGAGCACTCCCCACATAAGTCCCTGTAAAAACGAAAACGGCCACAATCGCGACCTTCCAGGATGTTTTCCGCAAGTCGACAAGCCGATCGGCTACTGAAATACCCGCGAAGGTCAAAATCGGCGTGGTGATGGATAAGAAATCGACCGCGGCAATGGCTTGTACAAAGAAGTCTGAAACCAAACAAAGAACCAAGGAAACGATTGACACCCAGCCAAGAATAGGGAAATCACGGATTACTTTTACAGGTACCTTCTGCATAACGTCTGAGATCAGAATTCCAATCATCGAAAAGGCCCAAAGTACAACCAATCCGGCAATCGTCATCATCGTGATTGGTGTCGATTCAGGATTTTTCAATAGTTTAATTTCTTGAGTAAATAGAATCAAAGCCACACTAAGCAATAGGACGAGACTAAACTTTACATACTTATTCGACAATTTTTCCATTATTTCTCACCTCTGATGAAGAGTCCATACATGAACTTTTGCAGTGGTGCTGCTAGAAACACCATTGTGAAGGTTCCTAGGAAACTCGTTAATAGTTGACTAGCAGAAGCATAAGCTCGAATCGTCTCCCCTAGTTCCGGCATACGTGCTACTAATGTCGAGGAAGCGGCCGTCATCATACTTCCCGAACCAACTCCTGACGCCATAGCGAGCGCTTCAACCCGGAAGCCTAGATCTAATAGAATAGGTGCAAAGATACTAAAGAAGATCGCACCAAATAATGTGCCAATAATATAGAGGGAAAGCACCCCTCTTCCTTCTGGCGATTCCAACGTATATTTTTCGGAAATATAAGCAAGCTCCCCTTCTCGTCCGATTCCAAGTGTCGCGCCAATCGCCTCTCGTCTTAATCCAATTAACAGGGCAATCGGGAGACCTAACACAACCGTACCCAGATTCCCAAATTCTTGAATTAAAAATACCCAGCCAATACTTAAAATTTCTTTTAACTTAGGCGCAACATCTGCGCCATATCTTGCCATTAAAGGCAACATAATAAAAATTAAATACGTACTCGCAAAATTCACATTTTCTTTACTATAAATTTTCTTTATAATGCCTTTTCTGAAAATTTGAATCCCTAAAATCATTGTGATCATAATCGCAAAAACAAGTGGCAAAAAGCCGATATTAAACTTCCCAATTGGAATAGACTGGAAACCAATCCCTTCTGCAATCGCAATTACGACCAATACAAAAATCAGTAAAAACAGAAAATTTCTCTTCATGATGCCACTCCCCTGTTAGTCTACAATCGTTTGAATTAATGCTTCATATTCCGCAAATGAGCGCTTATATAACTGATTTTTGTCCACTTTCCCATTCATATAAATAAAAACTTGTGATAAAAACTCAGGGAAAATTTCAAATAGAAATTCTTGATCAATATCGATAAAGTCGTCCCCGTGAATCGTCCCCGTAAAGCCGCTATGGCCGATTTGAATACAGGGAATCATAAAGGATAAATCGCCAATATCTCCTCCTGCACTGATTGCGTTGTTATCAAGGAGAACATCAATTTTCTCATTTTTTTCAAATGTTTCTCTTACAAACTCAGAGAGATAACGATGCTGTTTGAAAGGTAAATAGCCCATTTGCGTTTGAATGTCCACTTCTCCTTGGAGGGCGATCGCACTTCCCTTTGCTGCATCGTCTAATTTTATAGCTGCTTCTTTAATATATTCAACAGATTGCGCCCGCAAATCGGTCCCAACGACGATCCGATTTGGAATCACGTTTGTCGACATATCGGATTCCATTACAATCGGATTAATCCGCACCATTTCCCGTTCATTCATTTGCTGCCTCGCTAAACCAACCGCCACATTAAACAGCGTTGACATGCTATAAGCATTTTTCGAAGAGAATGGATCAAAGCCCGCATGGGTTGCCTTTCCCTTAAATTCATAATATTTATAAAGGAAACCGGCTAATGCCGTATTAATATCAATCGTTCTTTTGTCAAACTCTCCACCGATAGCATGAACACAAACGGCACAATCAATATCATCAAACACGCCAAGTCGCATCGCTTCCGGTTTCCCGCCATAATAGGAGATGGTTCCATTTTTCAAAAGCTCGTCCCGATAACGAAGATCCAAATATTCCTCTGCCGGCACAAAAACGAATACAAGTTCATAATCAAAGTTTTCATAGACCTTTGACTGATATAAATACTTATAAAGGGCTAACGCAATCGCTATTTGCGTATAATGGCCACAATTATGAGCAGCACCTGTATCAGGATCTGCGTTTCGATGAGTCGGCGCATAGACAGCATCTAATTCCGCTATAAAAGCAATTTTTAGATCCTTTCCTTCTCCTAGGCTAGTACGAAATCCTGTTGTACTAAACTCTTCTAAGGTTAGTTCAGGATTAATCTTTTTTAAAAAACTTACGATTGTTTCTTTTGTTTTAAATTCTTTATATCCCAATTCAGGGTTATTAAAAATTCTCTCTGCTATTTGCTTAATTTCCTCATACTGTGTATTAAACATCTAGATGACCTCCTTGGATGACTCCCCTATTATATACCAAAAACACGAATAAATAAATATAAATATGCGATAACATTCGTATATAGATTTCCACTCCACAAAAAAATAGTCATTTCTTTTTAAATGTTCGATTAAATCTTCTTGAATGAAAATCAATTATCGACCACTTCCAATTGAATTGTTGCCTGTTGGTCTCCTATTCGCACTCTTATGCTTGTAGCACCGATTGATACGGCTTCTACTTGACCACTCGAATCGACCTTGGCTACATTTTCATTGCCTGTTTCCCAGCTCTTAGGAATAGCCGGGTATTGTGTGAAATCCGTCCCTGTTGCTTCAGGGCTCATTATTTGAAGTTTCACTGTATCCCCTACATGCAAACGGAGGATTCCATCTTTTACTCTTTCATGAACTAAGTACATTGTTTGTTCGTAAGGAATAAATCGGTAATTCACTTTATCCTTATCAAGTGTTACAATGCCTTGCCCTAGAATATTGCCCTTTTCGGGTCCCACATAACCCTTCGAAGCGCCGTTTCCGGTAATAATATAGTCTACTCCATTCAGTGTCCATTGCCGAAGAACGTGGAGGTGTCCGAATAAAACCATTATAGACACGGAAGGCTGTCTCTCTTTATACCGGCTCAAAATTTTCTCTAATTTCCTTGCATCTTTTTCTTCCATTTGATGGGCCGTTCCAAAATCATCCCTTGTTGGTACGTGAGTTACAATGATTACATTCTGTTTTTGCTGATCATTCAGTAATCTTTGCAAATAATGAAATTGAGTGGAATCCGATGCTGTGATACTTTGATCAAAGGCTGAATTTAAAAATACAAATAAAGTATCTCCATACTCCATGTGATAAGTTGGGGAACCAAACATATCCCTATACAAATCTAAAGTCCCTTGGAATGCTTCGTGATTACCAGGTGTCGTAAAAATGGGAATCTTCTTCTCCATATTAGAAAAAATGATCGATAAGCTTTTATATTCTGCTTGCAACGACTGATCTACCATATCCCCCATTTGAATGATAAAGGCAGGTTCTTTTTCCGCACTCAACTGAAAAGCCTTCATACCACAGTCAAAGGAATGTGTATCAGGAATAATAAAAATTTCCTGTTTTCCTACGGGTTCTGGCAAAGTTTGCACGCGAAACTTTCGCTTTAGTGGCACCGTCGAGTTACCTGCACAATCCTGTGCGGTGATCTGTAGAATATGCTCACCACTCACCAATTTATTTAAAGGCAGCGCATAACCCCACCCCGTGTCGATGTCAAAATAAACCTCTAATTTTTCCCCATTTAACAAAACTTCAATGGAGTCAGGGTTCACCCCTGATTTTTGATCCATTAAGTGAAAAGTGATGCGTGGCGTTCCTGTTCTTTCCACCACCGTTTCCGTTGGAGTAACCTTTGAAAAGATGGGAGGATCTAAATCGGGACTTAAATCGATCGTATAGGTTTTATCCACACATGGTAAGGAGCGGTTTCCCGCATGATCCATTGCTTCCACATGGACATGATAAACGCCTGTCTGAACCTTTTCAAATAAGTATTCAATTTGTTGATTCTCTGGATCATATGTAAAGTCTACCTTCTCACCATTCACTGTCATCCAGATCGATTTTGGGTCTACTCCTGTTTGCACATCCACTACTTTAGCTAAAAAAGTAAAATGGTCTTTGTAAATCACTGGACATCTTGGACTGATATCATAAAATTCAGGTCCTACCAGATCTTCTGAATCCTCATAGACAAAACGAATATGATCCACATAAATGCAACCCGTATAATGGGTATCACCCTGCAGTTCCTTATTTTTCTCTACTGCATAAATCTGTTCCAGCTGCAAAGGTAAGGTCCATTGAGAATCAATGGGTGTATCAACATATTTCCAACCCTTCCAGTTGATATTCTCATTCGTTAAATTCACCCATTTACGTTCGCCATTCCCATCTAACAATGTTGCTCGTAACCACGGCGAATATCCATCCCCCAAAACCCAAACACCAAGCTTTTTAGGCATTCTCTCCGTTATCAATCCCTCTTTAAAACGAATATACATCGCACCATTTCCAGATTGCCAGCCACCAAAATGGTAAAAAAGCTTTAAACTATATCGGCCAAATCTGGCCTGCTCTGTACTTAATGAGAGATCATAGCTTGAAACAAATTGATGATTTGTTAGATACCGACTTCTATCTCCATGTTCAAAGTCATCTAGTATTTTTGCCTTTTCACACAACTGCATTTCACTCCGTTTTATAGAAAGGATTAGATTGAAATATTAAGCATGACAGTATTATCTTGAAAGTACAACTACCGGAACTATTTTAAATTTTAACATAGTTTTAGATGTATTTTATAGTCGGGACATTATTCTGGTAAATTTGAAGCACCATCTTGTTAACCTGGTGAATAAAAGAGGCCATTTTTGTAAAAATAACATGAAAGGAGTTGATAAATATGGACCATCTAAAGGCAATTACCATTAAGTTTTTGGCTAGCCTGGCCCTTTTATATATGATTTTGGGGATGTTGTATGGAATGTCTTTTGGGAATGTGTTCCTCATTACCTTGACATTAGGAGTAGTATCTTATCTCATTGGGGATTTGCTTATTTTGCCCAGAACGAATAATAGTATTGCCACTGCAGCAGATTTCGGACTTTCCTTGTTTGTGATATGGATCATGAGTATGGCCTTAACAACAGGTGGAAATTTATTTATGATGTCTCTTATAGCCGCTGTGGGCACCACCATCTTTGAATACTTTTTCCATAAACTGATGGCTACTGAAGTAATAGGTGAAGAAGAAACTCAGGCCCACCCCTCTCCAAGAAATATGCAATACCAAACAGAGGCCTCTGAAGAGCTTAATGAGCTTGATGATGAGCTTGATGAAAATGACCAAGACATCGAGAAAGAGTAACCAAAACTTTTGCAGGGACAGTCAATGTCCCTGCAAGTTAGCATTTTTTTCCGGACGGGAATAGGCTCCTTCTTTACATGGGTTTCTCTTCCTGAGCACGGCGAATGGGAGACACAAACCCGGTAAATTATGTCTTTCATGACGATCTAATGCATAAGGAAGCATTAATTCTCTGGATCAATTCTTTGGATAAATTCCTCTGCCGCACTGTAGCCTTGCTGCATTAAATACCAGTTGTTCGCAGCAGCCTCAATTAATCCCGCTACATCACGTCCAGGTTGCAGCTGAATTTCTACATGTGGGACGCGAACCCCCATATATTCCTTAAATTTATGATCGACCTCTAGTTCATTGTTTAATGCATTGCCTTTCCACTTTGTTAATTCTATGTCCAAAGAAATTCTTGTTTCATCTTGAAACGCCCTTCTTCCATATAAGCGAACCACATTTAATAAACCAATACTACGTAACGCCAAAAATTCCCGATTCGTTACATTATGGGTACCTAACAAAGTTTGGGGGCTTAGTTTTTTCAGCACGACAATATCATCTGCAATCAAACGATGTCCTCTTCCAATTAAAGTATGAGCCGTTTCGCTTTTGCCAACGCCAGATTTTCCACGTAGTAAAATCCCCATTCCCGAGACATTGAGACAAACACCATGAATCGCAATTTCCTCTGCCAGCGTTTTAGTTAAAAAACTATCAATTTTGGCAACAAATTCTGGTGCGCTTTCAGAGGTACGTAACAAAGGAATCCCTTCTTGATCACAAAAGCGCTTTAAATATTTTAATCCCTCCAGTTGATCTGTCACAATAAAACAAGGAGGATGATATTTCACCACATTGCCAATCCGTTGCTTTCTTTCCTCTTGGGACAGACTATGTAGGTAGGTCACTTCTTTTTCACTTAATATTTGTACTTGTTCCATTGGGAAAAAGTCAAAAAACCCAATAAATTCTAAGCCTGGACAATGTGTTTTCGGCTTTGTAACAGGCCGCTTTAGCTGACTCGCTCCCGCTAAAACTTCTAACGAAAATTTTTGAACCAAATGTTCAACCACTATTGATTCCACCTTGAATGACACTCTCCGTCCCTTTACTTTCAACTATATGAGATTGAATATTATTACCCATAATAACATGAAACCGTTCTATATTCTGTGACTATGCTGTGTCAATTGGAAGAACATGATGTTGGTCTTTTTTTAAGGATCGAGTGAAAGGATAAACAATGATGAACAGCTACATGCGCGCCGTCCTGGCGGCAGACTCAAACCGCGACGTCCTGTCGCTTCGTCTGCACTAAGTACATCCTTGTACGACGCAACGCTGTTCTGACCCACATCCTGTTGGCCTAAAAGAAATCTGGGAAGTAAGTGCTTTGGTTTGGAATTATGCTTTCTAACTGGGCAAGTTCAGCCTGATTACCTTGTATAGCTTCTACTTCTGCCAGCTCTTTGACTGTTTTATACCCAAGCATAAGGGCGGATAATTGATTGATCGTTAATTCAATCACCTTTTCCTCATTACTATCGGCCACCACTTTCCGTACCCCATCTTCGGTTAGCTCAAAAATGCCATGATTCCATGGTGCAACCGGATCTTTTACCCGCAATTTTATTGGTGTGTGAACATTAGCCGACCAAGCAAACTGTTGTAAATACTGCTCGACATCCACTATTCTCGCCATGAAATAAGGAAATACCTCCATCTGCACACGAGGATTTTTCATAATATAAGGCAATGGTTCGGAAAGGGAAGTCGATATTTCCACCTTTTCTACCATGGAATCATGTTGTCCGATAAATGCCCATAATCCTTTCCTAGCTTCATGGCTAAGAGGCATAAATTCGGCGACCTTCATTTTACTTTCTTTAACGGAATACAGCAGATATCCTTCTGGTTTTCCATTAGGAGAATAATAAATAGCTGGGGTCCATGATTGCAAACGATCGCGCCACCATGTTTGTTCACGAACAAGCATCCCTGAATACGCTTGAGCATATGTTTCATAAATAATCTGCAGATCTGGATGATGTGCCCCTTTATGGAGTCGAACGATCTTACCTTCACTTTCTGGAATCGATAAATCGGCTCTCAATATCGTCATATTACGAGTATCTGAGAAAATCTCCCAGCCAAATTTTCGATAGAAATCAATCGAAAAAGGATGGAGATAGGACAATAGCTGGCCCTTTTCCTTCATCACTTCCAAAGCGGTCGTCATCAATCCCCGAATATGGCCTTTTCTGCGATATTCGGGATAGGAAGACACACTCGCAATTCCCCCCATCGGGATACGCTTGCCGTGTTGGTAGACCTCAAAAGGAAGAATATGTAATTTCGATGCTAACTTCC
Source organism: Lederbergia ruris (assembly GCF_018332955.1). Taxonomy (NCBI): domain Bacteria; kingdom Bacillati; phylum Bacillota; class Bacilli; order Caryophanales; family Bacillaceae; genus Lederbergia; species Lederbergia ruris. The sequence continues at coordinate 17,677 of NZ_BORB01000003.1, read as the reverse complement.
CCTCTTCAAAAATACCGAGAATATGCTGTGTCTCCATCTTTTTCTTTTGCTTCTCCAATTCCTCCGCTGAAAGTTCATATTGAAAAGCATACATTGATAAATGGGCTGCCTCTTCATAATTCTCAGATGATAGTTTTACAATATTCATTTATAATCTCTCCTTACGATGTAATGAATGGCTATAGGATTTCACGCTACCTTTAACGATCTATAAGCAAATAAATGCCTGTAAATAACAAAATAATATAGGTGAAAATGCGAAAATAGTGTTGGTTGATCCAACGGTATAAAAGTTGTCCAAAAAACAAACCGATAAATACAAGCGGTAAAGCCCATCCACTCGAAATCCAAATCGTTTGATTCGTGCCGACGAAAATCACTTGAATCAGTAAACTAATAAGATAGATAAAGAGATAAAAGGCTAAGGTCGTCCCCCTTAATTTTTCCTTCTCAGTATCGGTTCCCGAAAAATAAAGTAAAAGAGGCGGACCCGGCATGCCAATACTTGTCGTTAAAGTGCCCGATAAACCGCCTGCGATAAAATCTCTAGGCTTTGTTTGTGCAATACGAAGCTTCATAATCAAAAGCAAGGTTAAAAGTAAAATGATTATGCTAACGCCCAACTTTAACCTGGGAATATCGACAAATAAAAATATTAGCAATCCTATAGGGAGGCCTGCAACACTTCCAAACACAAATCTTTTTAAAACTTGAAAATCGATATCCTTTCGAATCTTTCTTATTAATGCACACGAAATGACAAGCGATAAAATCAAATTAATTTGGATGGCCTCCATCGGAGAGAAGAGCAAGAGTAAAAATGGTGTAGCCAAAATCGAAAAGCCAAACCCCGTACTAGTTTGTAAAATAGAGGCAAATAAAATTATAATGACAAAAAGGAAAATATCCAAAAAAACACCTATTTCTTAATACGAATATCTTTATTTTACCATAGTGAGGTGAAGGCTTAAATAGTCTCAGACTTGAATTCCGTACGTAGTTTTCCCTTTTAGAAGAGGTGTGCAAGTTGCAAAAAAAGAGGGGACTCCCCCTTTTTCACAACCGATAAATCACAAAGCGCTCGTTCTCATTCTGTTCATACCAATCCGCCACTCTTATTTCCTGCAAAATGTCAAATGGTGTATGAGTATCCAAAAACGCAAGATAGTCTGATGATGGATAATACAGAATAAGATCGACAGAACGTGGATGTTGTTTCAGTGATGTAAGGATCTGCCCTACGACTTTTTTAAAAATATGGACAGCAAACGGATTAAAAAAATAAAAACGGTGATCTCGCGAATCCACCTTATAGGCTTCTGCTGGACAACATTTAAATTGAATATCAACGGGATTCCCGCCATTTTTCTCTCGATAACGTAATAAATTGGTCTCCGCTTCATCACACCGCTTCTTATTCACCTCAATACCTGTACCCGATAGCCCGAAGCGATGATGTAGATAAAATAAAAGCCGACCTTTTCCACAACCATAATCAACAAGACGATCTTTATTGGTCCATTCATATTTATGAAAAAGTGCGTCTAGCGCTTGATAAGGTGTTGCCTCATAAGGGTGATATTGGGCTAAATGGAACGACCAATCCTGCGTACCAGTCGTCTCAATACCAAGCAAGTGATCATACTCATGTTCGTTCACAATAAAACTCCTCATTTATTTTTTGGGAAATATTCGATTTCGATAGCCGCTATATTGGATATGAATGCGATTTTCAGGCTTAGCATCCACTGTATAGAGAATGATTAAGAAAAGCCATTCAAGTGGCTTCATCAGCAAATAAACGAGATCAGCCGACCATTTTGTTCGAATATGTTTACTAAGGGGATAGCCATATGTATCATACATTCGGCGAATATTTTTATGGATTGTTGGTATATATTCCTCTAATAAATGTTCAAAGGCGTTCGCAATCAACAATTGCCGATTCACCACAATTCTTGAACCATGACGAATCCCCATTCGGACAGGCCTTACCAAGCCTGGATGTCCCGTTACGGAAACTGTACATAAATAATGCCCATCTCCCGGTACCATTTCTGGAGGTGGAACTGGAATTTGCGAAAGCCGGAAACTACTTGTCTCCAAAAATGCTTGGATAGAACTATCTGGACGTTGTCCGAATAACACTAAAACAAGTTGAATTACTAAAAATACTGGGAAGAGAAAAAGAGCCCATAACCGAGGGATTTTTCGGTAGTGATCAGAAATACGAGACAGAAAGGCTGTAAAAGCATTGGAATGTTCAATTCCTTGTTCCTCCTGAGCCTCTAAGAAAGAATGCATCGACTCATTCAGTCGTGCAATATAGAAGAAGCTTAATGATACCAAGCCAATTTGCAGCAAGATAATCCCTAGTGATTCAAATAGATCTGTGTATAAAAATCCAGTATGCAGTAAGTATACGATTGTCAATAAGATCAATATGATTAATAAAACACAGTGGATGGTGTACAGAACAGGTGATAGATTTACCTTCTTAGTAGATAATAACCAGTATGAAACCATACTCAAACAAAGAAATACAAATAAAGTAAACACATGATGTCCGGAAAGGGATGCATATCCTTCCAGGGATACGCCATTTTGTTCATATACCCTTAAAGGCTCCCCGCCTTGCACACCTTGACTATCAAAGACAAGACCTAGAGTCAGGATGCAAAAGATCCCGATAAAACTTAGTCCTTCTAATATTTTGGCTCTGGCCCTTATATCTTCACTCATCTTAGCAACTGACCTCGGGAAAAAACTATGCACCATTCTGGCAAACGCATAGATTGGCATAGCTATAATGCATAAAATGATAACCCAAAACCACATGGCTCCCAACTCCCTATGCTAATAGTCTTTTTGCATCTTGTCGTACCAGTCCTTCAGCTGAATCCTACTATATTTCATTCGCTTATAATGGCGTCTCTATCATAATTCGTTTTATAAAAATTGAATCCTAGCATTAGCTTTTTTGACCTAATTGCGCGACTCTCAAGATGAATCGCGCAACTTTAGCTCCCCAATGCGCAACTTCACATCCTTATTGCGGAACTTTGGATCTTCATTGCGCCATAGCAGATTGCATAACTTTGATCTGATTTCACATAATTCGTGTGATAAACATGGTCGCAATCCCAAAGTAAATCAGCAAAGATAAAATGTCATTAATGGTTGTAATCAGCGGACCTGAGGCAACAGCTGGATCTGCTTTACACTTATAAAGAATAAGCGGAATAATCGTTCCGGCAAGCGTCCCGATAATCAGCGTAGCCAAAAGTGAAATACCGACAACAAATCCAAGCATCATACTTCCTCTCCATACATAAGCGATAATCGCAATAATGATGGCACAAGTGAGCCCAATAATGATGCCGACCAATAACTCTCTCCATAAAAGTTTCGCAGCTTTTTTTAGATCCAGTTTTTCGGATACAAGTCCACGAACAACCACCGCCAATGATTGTGTACCTGTATTTCCAGTCATCCCCGCAATCATCGGCATGAAAAAGGCAAGTGCCACCACTGCTTCCAATGTTTCTTCAAAACTTTCAATGATTCCCCCAGAAATCAGTCCAATGAATAATAATAAGATCAGCCATGGAAGCCTTTTGCCAGCTGCTACGAGCGGACGGGTATGAAAATCAATTTCCTTGCCAGATGCTGTAAGCTTCCCGATATCTTCATCTGCCTCCTGATGAATGACATCAATAATATCTTCTACATGAATAATCCCCATCAATTGTTTCCATTTATTCACGACGGGAATCGAAACAAGATCTTTATCTCGGAAAACTTTGGCTGCTTCTTCTTGGTCCAAATCTGCTGGAAAATAAACAAGATCCTTTTTCATAATATCCGCAAGCCCCTCCGTATCGCTTGCGGCTAATAATTCACGTACCGATAATACACCTGTTAACTGTTGATCGACATCAACCATATAGACATAATGAATATTTCTTTTTCCTTGTACCTGTTCTCTTAAATGAAGAATAGCTTGCTCTACTGTACATGATTCCTGCAAAGCAACGTATCCTTGTTTCATTAATGTTCCCGTTGTTTCATGTTCATAAATGCTATGATTCATGGTGAGTACCTCCTTCTAAAGATGATCTCCCCAAGGCGAGGGGACTTTGATTTCAATTTTTATGCATAAACTACCTTCAGGGGGTTCACTCATCCCCATCACCTCCTTCATCTTAGACACGAAATCCTCACATTTCTTAAAAAACAAAAAACATCCCTCTCCACAAAGAAGGATGTTCAGCTTGAGGCCTGCACGATGCCGATCACGCAAGTGTTACCGCATGAAGCACGTATAAAGCCTGTGTTCATTTGATAGTGAATAAACCTCCTTCGCAGAGCTTTAGCACTATGTGACATAGGATTATGATCCAGCTACATTAAAAACCACCTTAAGTCGATAGTTTCTGTTGACCCATTGGAGTCTTTCGACATTTCTGGGCAGCAGCATATCTCCACATAGGAGCCTCACCTAGCGAGGAATTCCGTATAAAATTATCTATTTCCAGTGTAGTAGCCATATTCAGGATTGTCAAACCTTCTAGAATATCTTATTGATCATGAGCTAGATTTGTTCATAATCAAATCATCATGTACCCATTAAGGAAAAAGCAGCATCATACAGTTTTATTGTTTCCGTAAATCGCGCTGTGATCGAATCAGTTCCCATCACAACAGAAATAAGTCTTGTCCCGTCCCGTTCTACTGTTCCAATAAAGCAATAACCCGCTTCATCTGTAAAACCTGTTTTCAATCCATCCACACCAGCATATTCAAGACTAGAGCCAACCCCAGGGAGCATTAGATTGGTATTCCCATATGTATCCGTACTGAAATTCAATGTAGGTTTCTCCGCTGTTTCCAGGATTTCTGGATATTTAATAAGCAAACGCTGGGCTAAACGTGCAAGGTCTTGAGCAGACATCTGATTATCCTCATTGACTCCTCCTGTTGATCGGTATTTCCCTAAATCACGGTTGTTTAATCCAGAACTATTCACAAAATGGCTTTGCTCCAATCCTAACTGACCAGCTCTTTCGTTCATAAGTTTCACAAATGCCCCTTCATCCCCCGCTACCGTTTCAGCCAAAGCAATTGCTGCATCATTAGCAGAATGAATAGCCATCGCTTCAAATAATTCACGGACCGTATAGGTTTGGCCTTGCTGTAAAGAAACCGACGCTAAGCCTGGAGACTCGGAAATCATTCGTACATACTCACTTGGGGTAACAGCTTGATCCCAACTTATTGCTTGACTCTCAATCGCTTCGAGGACAAGTAGCTCTGTCATGATTTTCGACATACTCGCCGGAGGCAAGGCAAGATCCTTATTTTTCTCATACAACACATGGCCAGTATCCGCATCAAGCAAAATAACAGACTTTGCTTGAATCGGTAATTCTGGTAGAGTGATCCTCTCCGGTAAACGTTTCTCTAAATCACTTCTTTCTACGATTGAAAAGGGAGTCGAGATTCTCTCTTTTGCTGAGCCATCCTGCTGAAAGAATAGAAACCCCATTCCCCCGATGATTACTACACCTATCCATATCATAAATCGCTTCATTTATATTCTCCTTGTTTTACGGTGATCCTATTTTTATAGAAAAGTAGCCTCATTTAAACATTCCTTTATATTAACATCTCTTAATTGATAAAAAAACCTCTCCCACACTTTAGGTAAAATTCAAATTTTTCCCTTACTTGGAACTTTAAAAACTTTGTCGTAAGAGCAATATGAATAATTTCACAACTTTTCACGGTCGAGTGGCAACCTTCCTAACCACCTTTTTCATATAAAAATAATTTTCATACGACTATTTATTTTACAAGTCTCATAGATATAAAAAGAGCCTTCGATGGACAAGCATTTCCTTGAATCATTCGTACAAGAGACACTCTTCATTGATTCTGTCAAAATGGGCTAAAAAATTAAAGAAGGGTAGGAAGATAATGACGTACTTGAAAGTGATTTTGGTAGGGATTCCACTAAGTGTTTTATTATTCGCTAGTTTCAGTCCGGCTCAGGCAGCCAATCCGGCTCCAAAGGAAGAGATGCGAGCCTCCTGGATTTCGACTGTTACTAATATTGATATGAAACCGGGAATGACAGAAGCGGAGTACACTGCATGGGCGCAATCAACGATTCAAACGCTCGAAAAGAAAAACTTTAATACGGTGATTTTTCAGGTGAAGCCGACCTCAGATGCCTTATACCCTTCAAAACTCGCACCATGGTCTACTTATATTACAGGAAAAAAACAGGGAACAGACCCAGGTTTTGACCCCTTGCAAATTATGTTAGATACGGCCCATGAGCATGGGTTGGAATTACACGCATGGATCAATCCCTATCGTGTGACGATGGTGAGCCAAGGATTGGAAGATTTGGCAAGTAACAATATCGCCATCCAGCATCCTGAATGGGTTGTGAAACATGGCGGGCAATACTATTTAGATCCCGGGCTTCCTGGTGTACAAGCCTATTTAGTCGATGCCGTCAAAGAATTAGTAGCAAACTATGATGTGGATGCGGTGCATATGGATGATTACTTTTATCCGGGAGTCGAATTTTCTGATCAAGAAACGTATGAAAAGTATGGGAGTGAGTTTACCGATATTGGAGACTGGCGTAGGCATAATGTGAGTCAGCTTGTGGAAGACATCAATCAAAATATTAAAGCGATCAAACCTTGGGTACAATTCGGTATTTCTCCATCTGGAATTTGGCGGAATCAAGCAGATGACCCTACTGGTAGTGCAACGAATGGCAATGCTCATTATGATCAATTATTTGCCGATTCTCGTCAATGGATTCAAGAAGGTTCGATTGATTATATCACTCCACAAATCTATTGGTCGCGACAATTAGCTGTCGCCAGCTACTCGGTTCTATTAGACTGGTGGAGTAAACAAGTAGAAACACAAGCCTTTGTTCATCCTGTTTATCTCTATATTGGCATGGCTGATTATAAAGTGAATAATAACTTTGATACCGCTTGGGAGAATCCTCGTGAACTTCCCGAGCAAATTCTCGACAATCGTGCGAACAAGATTGCAAAGGGGCAAATGCATTTTACATTAAGAGATATTTTAAAAAATGCACTTGGCTATGCTGACATTGTGGAGGAAGAGATTTATACAGCAAAATCCTTAACACCTGCCACCCCCTGGAATGGAAGCAACGTACCGAAAAAGCCGATCAATGTTGATGTGGACAAGCAAGGGAATTCTGTTAAAATTATGATCAATAATAAAAAAAGAACAGATGCGAAAAAATATGTCATCTATCGATTTGAAGGGAATCAAACGGTGGATTATCAAAATCCAGAAAATATTGTTGGCGTCACCTATGATCAAAATGGCACAGCTACCTTCGTGGATCTGGATATTGACCCTGGCAAAAGGTATACGTATGGCGTTACATCCATTTCCCATACGGGTGTAGAGAGTAAAGATGCCAAAGAGAAAAAGACAAAGAAATAATCGGGGCGCCATCCACATCTAAATTTTTTAAATAGATCGCACATTTTGCTGATCAGAACTTTGGGAGGAAGTTTTACAGGTGGATCGTATCCATAATTTACTAGCGGATATCTTCGCAATGATAGATTACAAAAGGAAAGGTGTAGCCAATGACAGTAGAGATCAGGTTAGCCACTGTAAGCGATGCTGAGGAACTTTCCATTCTTAATCAGGAATTTAATGGTGGCGCTAGAAGGCCCATCCTAAAAATTTCAGAAAGCCTTGTGAAAAGCAATGAATTAGTGGCAGTAGCAGTTAGGGATGACAGATTAGTAGGATTTGCCTGTGCACAGATCTTTTCCTCCTTTTGTTATGAAGAACCACAAGGAGAAATAACCGAAATGTATGTAAAAGAACTAGCTAGACGAAAAGGCATCGCCACTTCTTTGCTGGCGTTTTTAGAGGAAAACTTTCGTGCCTGCGGAGTGAAAGAAGTAAAAATTTTAACAGGCGCGAAGAATATAGGAGCGCAAACAACGTATACAAAATCCAATTATACAAAACAAAATGAAACGGTTCTTTTTAAAAAGCTAGATTAATACCCGCTCTACGCTTGGTCCATGAGATCAAGCGTTTTTCCTGTTTATATTGCATTTGAGCCTGATAGGAAAACAACTTATAATAGAGTTCAACCATTCCTCGGAAATGGCTTGAGATGTATGTAAGTGAATATACAGGAGTTGGATAATGATGAAGCCCTCTATTTTAATTGCAGATGACGAACGAGAAATTGCTGATTTGCTTGAGATCCATTTACAAAAAGAAGGTTATCAAGTCAATAAAGCAGTTGATGGACAAGAAGCTCTGCAAATGATCCGATCACATCCCATTGATTTAGTGATTTTAGATATCATGATGCCAAATTTAGACGGATTTGAAACAGCTTTGCAAATACGTGCGGAGTATCAGATGCCGATTATTTTTTTGAGCGCGAAATCCTCAGATTTTGATAAAATTCAAGGTTTAATGATCGGAGCAGATGATTATTTAACAAAGCCTTTTAATCCAATGGAATTGTTGGCACGTGTGAATGCCCAATTGCGGCGGTATATGAAATTTAATCAACCGAGGACAAATGATATTTCCATTATTGAAACAAATGGGCTAAAAATAGATCCTGACCAACGCTCCGTCACACTCTATGATCAAAACATTGAACTTACTCCAAAAGAATTTGATATTTTATATTTATTGGCAAGCCACCCCAAAAAAGTTTTCAGTACGGAGAAAATTTTCCAACTCATTTGGGGCGAAGCCTATTATGAAAGTGGGAATACAGTAATGGTTCATATTCGTACATTACGAAAAAAACTTGGTGAAGATAAACGGAAAAACTTGTTTATTAAAACAGTTTGGGGCGTTGGGTATGCGTTTAATGGCTAAAATGCTCCATAGTTTTCGTGCAAAAATGCTCTTATTATTCGGCATAAGTATGCTCTTGTCTGGTTTGATTACCTATATACTCTATAAGGGACTCCAATTTTATTATCATACAATGGTTTTTATGGGCGATCCTTTGGCACGAGTACGAAAATTAGTTGCTACTATCGGCGATGTCAATGCTTTTTTATGTATCTTTGTACCCCTTTCGATTCTATTTTTCTTTCTACTGACGAAACCCTATTCAAATTACTTTAAGGAAATTTCGAAAGGCATCCATCAACTCGCTAACGGGGATTTCACCACTCATGTCGTGATTTCAACTAATGATGAATTTAAAGTGATTGCTGAGGATTTAAATCAAGCAAGCTCCAAGCTACAAGAAGCTGTGAAGCGGGGCGATTTTGCCGAAAGTAGTAAAGATCAATTAGTTGTCAATTTAGCCCATGATCTTCGTACACCGCTCACATCTGTTTTAGGTTATTTAGACTTAATGCTTCGAGACGAAAACTTAACAAAAGCCCAAGTCAGACACTATACAACCATTGCCTTTACGAAATCGCAACGTTTAGAAAAACTGATTGATGAACTATTTGAAATCACAAGAATGAATTATGGAATGCTGACACTTGAGAAAACCCCCTTGGATATGAGTGAGCTCCTTGAACAATTGAAGGAGGAATTGTATCCTCTGTTTGAAAAAAATCATCTGATTGCCAGAAGTGACAATCAATCCCCCTTACCCATTCTCGGGGACGGGGACCTATTAGCTCGGGTGTTTGAAAATTTATTAGTCAATGCTATACGCTATGGAACAGATGGACAATACGTCGACCTCCATGGTTTTGTCGATTCACAAGATGTGGTTGTACAGGTAGTCAATTACGGAAATCAAATCCCAGCAAAAGAGATTCCCCATCTGTTTGACATGTTTTATAGTGGCGACCAGGCACGGACGTTTCAAGATGGAGGAACTGGACTTGGCTTATTTATCGCCAAAAATATTATTGAGCAACATGGAGGCACGATCACAGTAAAAAGCTCGGTTATTCGGACACAATTTGAAGTGCGACTACCACTTCAGAAGAGCACGAATAGCTAAATCCAAACATTTTAAGAAAAATTTAAGAATTACCCCCCTCTTAATTTAAGATTTTTTTCCTATCCTTTTAGAAAAGGGACAGCCTTTCCCCGCATCTGTGGTAATACCACTACTGTGCACATGGCTGTACCTTTAACTGTAGCTAGAGGCTAATAGGAGGAAATAATAGATGAAGAAATGGGGAGTTTTTTTATGTATCATTATTGGTTTAGGTCTGGCAATCCCGAAGATCCAACCACTTTTTCAAAAAAAGATAGATATTCAAAATTTACCTCAAACAGGGGAGCATTTTGAAGAAATGGAGGTCCCACCAGGACAAATGCATCATGGCAACCTTGTATTGGTCAATCATGAATACCCTGTCCACCAGGAGCAAATCAGCTCCGACATTGTTTCATTATCTGAAAATAGCCAATTGGTAGTGGGTTTTAAATTACTAGATCAGTCCATTCAGCTGTCAGAGTCTGTGACCAAGGAGTTTGCGCGAATGGTAAATGCTGCAGAAAAAGAAGGCGTCCAGCATTTCATGATCAATAGTGGCTATCGAGACTTTGCAGAACAGGCGATTTTATATGACGAAATGGGCGCTGATTATGCTCTCCCAGCGGGTTATAGTGAGCATAACTTAGGCATTTCCCTTGATGTTGGATCAACAGAAGGAAAAATGGAGAATGCATCTGAAGGAAAATGGATAGAAAAAAATGCTTGGAAATATGGATTTATTTTACGCTATCCTAAAGATAAGGTGGCAATCACTGGCATTCAATATGAACCGTGGCATATTCGCTATGTTGGGTTACCTCATAGTGCCATCATGCATAAGAAAAATTTTGCTTTAGAGGAATATTTGGATTTCCTAAAAGCGGAGGAATCCCTATCCGTTCAGTATAATGGCAAGAGCTACCAGGTAACCTATTTCCCGATTACTGAGGAGCAAACGATTCAAGTTCCAATTAATCAAAAATATGAACTTTCAGGGAATAACATGGATGGTGTGATTGTATCGATTTATCCAGACTAACCTACTCTTTAGGGAGAAAAGTAATCCAAAAAGCGCTAGATATTACAGGAAAAACAATAACTTCGAATACATTAAAAGCAAATAAATCTCCTCCCATCACGAATCAAGCAAAAAAGAGAAATCCGCACAAAGAAAAGGTCTAAGACTAACTTCCTTAGACCTTCTTCCAAACAGATTTATATTTTTTCCGCAGGTCAGAACAGTCGAATCCATCCCGAGTCTCCTAATTTCGATGACGATGAATCACTTCTACTCCACCAGTAGCAGATAACACACTCCCGGTAATCATATCAGAGTCTTCCTCACAAATAAATTCAATTAATCTAGCAATATCCTCACCCGTTCCTGAACGGCCAACAGGTGTCTCTTGATCTTTTATTTGTCTTGCTGTTTCAATATTTGCTTCCTTCATGTCACCTGTAATGTCTCCGGGACAAATCATATTTGCTGTAATTCCGGATCCTGCTTCCTCTATGGCAATCGACTTTGTTAATGAAACGAGACCTACTTTCGCTGCACTATAGGCAGACCGGTAAATCCAACCAGGGCTTTGTTCTGCATCTTGGAAGCCATACATCACCATTCTGCCAAATTGTTGCTGCCTCATAATCGGAATGACAAGTTTGGAAAAGTGGAACACCGAACTTAAATTTCCTTCGATCATTTCATACCATTCATGGTCTTCGTAATCGGCTAATTTTTTGCGTTCGAAGATATAGGGACCCGCATTGTGAATCAGATAATCAATGCGGCCAAACTGATTCATGGTTGTTTCCACCATTCGGACAATATCGGCTTTTCTTGTGATATCGCCTTGGACAAATAAGATTCGGTCTTCATACCCTTTCCATTCTTCACGCAATTGTTCAACCCTTGCTTTATCACTCCGATAATTCACTGTTACAGAGCAGCCTTTTTCTAAAAAGCGCTCCGTTACTTTTCTTCCAATCCCCTTAGAGCCTGCTGTAATCATTGCGTGTTTCAACGAATCCACCCCAAACTCACATTTTTACTGAATTCATATGCTGCCCATGCAAGGTTTTATTCTCCAAATGAAAATGATTTAACCAAGAAGAGACATGAACTCCTTCCGCAAATCAGGATTCTCAGAAAAAACTCCCCTTGTGGCCGTTGTTACCGTCATGGCATCTGACTTTTTAACACCGCGTCCACACATGCACATATGTTTTGCTTCAATCACAACCATCGCACCTTGTGGCTGAAGGACTTCCTCCATTGCATCCACAATTTGGTTAGATAACCTTTCCTGAACTTGGAAACGTTTAGCATAACCATCTACCATACGAGCGATTTTCGATAAACCCGTAATTTTTTCACTTGGAATATAGGCAATATGAGCGACTCCAAAAAAAGGCGCAAAATGGTGTTCACACATAGAATGGAATTCAATATCCTTTACCATGATTAACCCTTCATGCTCCACATCAAAGACCTTTTCCAAATGATGTTTCGGGTCTTCACGATTGCCTTCTGTATACTCAAGAAAGGCCTTCAACACTCGATAAGGGGTTTCTTCTAGCCCTTCTCGATCCGGGTCATCTCCACAAATCTCAATTAAGTCTCGAATAGCTTCCATATAATTCTCAGATTTTTGTACTATTTTCTCAATCCCTGGTTCGTTACCAAAACGATCTATTAAGTGTTGAACAATGATTCTTTTTTTATCCGTTGTCGACATTGTAGGATACCTCATTTCTATCGCACATAACGAAAATGTTATGGATATTTTATAATAAATATTATTTAAGATTGATTTTACATATACATTTTAGCATAGTGATATAAGAACGAAAAGTCAATTTTCTTTCTGGTTGTTGGAAATGTCAGGGGCTTTTCTTCTAGACAACATCGACATCCGCTTGACTTAATGTTCTTCTACGTTTCTTGTTGACCAATAAATGAATGGAGAAATAAATCACTAGTAACACCGCGATCATGATAGTAGCGACTCCATACATCGAATGATAGCCAATGATCCCTGCAGTACGCCCTAAAGCAAAGGCACCGATCGCTTGCCCTAAATCCATAAAGCTTAGAGACATAGCATTCGCTGTGGCTTTCTTATCTGCAGAAACCTGACTCACGGCCCAGGCTTGGAAAGTTGGTTGCATTACCCCATAGGCAAATCCATAAAAGATTCCTGCAAAGATTAAAGTATAAATATTTCCTGTCTTCGCAAGTAGAATCAACCCAATAATCGCTGCAAAGCTAGCCGGATATATGAGATACTTATGACCAAAGCGGTCAAAGATTATTCCGGAGAATGGGCGAGTCACTACAAGCATGATCGCAATAAACAAGAAGAAGATAGAAGTTTGCCCGCCTAGACCTGACACTGCTCCTAGACCATCAAGAAAATTAACAACACCGGCAAACGTAATATAAAACAACATAACGAGAAAACAAGGTAAAAATGCTTTCCGATCAAAAGCCGCTTGCATAATAGATGTCTTAGGCTCATCATTCGCTTTTATAGGGATGGGCGAGCTTTTGAGCCAATAGCTACCAAGCCATACGAACACTAACATAAGAAATGAAAATTCTAACACAAATTTGAATGAGAACGAGTGAATCATCGAAATGGCCAACATAGGTCCTAATGTGGAACCAATACTTGTCGACATGCCAAAATAGCCAATCCCCTCTCCAAGCCGGGACGAGGGAATTAAATTGGTTGCCAACGTGGCCAACAAGGTTGTGATAAAGCCAAAGCCGATTCCTTGCATCACGCGTAACAGAATCAATAACCCAAGAGACGTTGTAAAATAGCTTAACGCCACAACAACAACGGTAAACAGAATCGAACTTAATAACCATTTCTTCATATTAATTCTAGGGATGATCACGCCAATAAAGGGGCGAGATAAAACCGCAGCAAGCATAAAAGACGTTGTCATTAGCCCACCACTTGCTGGATCTTGCGTTATGTTCGCCACATAAATGGGAAATCCACCTAATAAAGATTGCATACTAAGAAAAAAGATGATCGTCATACTGATCACTAATATATATTGCTTTGTCCATAGCCCTTCCTTCAGTTTCTCCAAACAGATCCTTCTTTCTAATATAAAATCACCAGTTTCATCTGGTGTTTACTTTTCCTACTCCTATTTGCGCAATGAAAAAAACTTCTGCCCTGATGAAAGAAGTTTTGTTACCATGACTATTTTAGAAAAACGCAAACGCCCGTTTAGCGACGTACAAATTATGAACGGCTAGATTATGGATCAAAGGCTAAATACGCGCCGTCCTGGCGCAACGCCTTTGTGACCAACATCCTGTTGGCCTCAATATCTCTATTATAATCCAATCATCCGGATAAGGAAAATGGAAATTATTTTAAATTGATAATCTTTAATGTCTGTAAACCATTTCATTGATAAATCTATTTTAAAAAGTCACAAACGTGTCGATATATTACATTGTTCGGATTGATTTTCGTAAAATCCTAATTGTAAAATGGAGGAATTTTTTATGGCAAAAAGTAAACGGAATCGCATGACGTTTAAAATACGTGATAAGTTAGCAATAGCTTTTGCATTGGTTTTATTAATCCCCAGTCTGACTATAGCCATTACGGCCTATACTAGTTCCAAAAATAATATCGAAAAACATATCTTAGACACGGCTCAAGATAATGTCGATACTGCAAGCCAAACGGTTGATCAGTTTATACAGAAACAAATGGAAAACGTCGATTATTTAGCCAATTCGTTTGTTGCAGGAGAAATAATTTCCGACGATCACGCTCAAACTAGACAAGTACTTGACAAATTTCAAGCCTCAACAGGGGATGTGGAACAAACTTATATAGGGACAGAAACTGGAAAATTCATGAATGCCCCCACGACTTTCAAAAATCCTCCAGATTATGACCCACGGGAACGACCATGGTATCAACAAGCGATGGAACACCCAACAGAGGTAATCATTACTGAACCATATATTTCTAAGTCATCCAATCAAATGGTTGTAACATTAGCCAAGTCAACCGCAGATGGCAAAGGGGTTGCAGCTGTAAATTTAAAGCTGGAAAGTCTGACAGAAATGATCGCTTCGATTAAAATTGGAAAAAATGGCTACTTAGCACTAGTAGATACAACCAACCATTATATTAGCCACCCCTATATTGAGGCTGGGGAAGAGACAACTGAAGGCTTTTTCAAGAAAATACAGGAAGAAGAATCTGGAAATTTTTTCTATACAACTAAAAAGGACAAGAGAAATTTAGCTTTTACAACAAGTGAAGTAACAGGCTGGAAAATCATCGGTACAATGTACCAGGATGAGGTAAATCAAGCTGTCCAACCGATATTTAGAACGACAGTATTGGTCATTCTCATTTCGGTCATATTGTCTGCTATTGCCATTGTCTTTATCATTCGTTCAATCAATAAACCCATTAAAACATTAGTTACAGCAGCTACTGAGATTAGCCACGGCAATTTAAGTGAAAACCTAGTTTTAAAAAGTGGCGATGAATTAGGACAATTAGCTCAGGCATTTAATGAAATGCGCATCCACCTGCATAACGTCATATCTCAAGTTCGGGAGCAATCAAGTAATCTTGCGGCTGCATCTGAACAATTAAATGCAAGTACAGAGCAAAATACATTGGCAACCGAACAGATTTCTGCTTCCATTCAAGAAGTGGCCGCTGGGGTTGAAAGTCAATCCAATCGTATAGATCAAAGTTCGAAAATGGCGGGTGATGTATCCCAATCTATTTCCCATATCGCCAAAGGTTCAGATGAGGTCGCTCATTCCGTTACCCAAACAAGGCCGATTATTGAAGCCGGAAAACAAGATATTGAAACATCGATTGGACAAATGCGATTCATTCAAAATACAGTGAGTGAATTATCAACGAGTGTGAAACTGCTTGATAGCCGCTCCCAAGAAATTAGCCAAATTGTTAATGTGATTACAGATATTGCGGAACAAACCAATTTACTAGCATTAAATGCGGCCATTGAAGCTGCTCGAGCCGGAGAACACGGGAAAGGCTTTGCGGTTGTTGCTTCCGAGGTTAAAAAGCTAGCGGAACAGTCTGGAAACTCAACCGAGGAAATTCGAAAACTCATAAGCAATATCCAACAGGAAATTCAACAAACTGTCGGCATGATGGAATCCGGAACAAATGAAGTAGACAAAGGGATCCAAGTTGTGGAGAACGCCCATACATCTTTTACAACCATCACCGAGTATGTTCAAAAAATGACAGAACAAATCGAACAAATCACAACGAATATTCAACAAGTAGCCACTGGAACAGAGCAATTCAGCCACACATTTAAGGAAGTGGCCTCTGTAGCAGACACTACTGCTGCTGAAGCTCAAAACATGTCGGCCTCTACAGAGGAACAATTAGCATCCATGGAAGAAATTAGAGGATCGTCGACTGCTTTAGCGGAAATGGCTGAAGAGTTGCACGAGCTTGTACAGCAATTTAAATTATAGTTTTTCGCATAGCGTATAAAGTGCTTGGCACACCCCGAAATTTGTCTTATGGGGACGAGTGCCTGGCACTTCTTTTTAAGTCATAAACGATTTGCATGAGTGTATAGCCAAGCGGCTGATAGGCAACGTATGAGTGGGGAGAAAAGTGAGATCTCTATGAAAACTTAAGTATCGATCGAGATTCTTATTTTTTTCCCCTCCTCTTCTTGCTTTGTTCTATTTCTTGTTGATATTGTTCCTCTATTTTCGAAGTAGCTGGGAGAAAAGGCTCCTTATTATGATCAATCCGCTTACCATATCGAATCATTTCATAAATAATCATTCCATTATTAGGCATCCCATTAAACGTAATCATAGGAAAAGAGTCTAAAAGAATATAATAAACGGCATAAAAAATAAAACGCTGCCAGAAATTATGGTAAGCTGATAAAAAACCGTTAACTAATAAGGCATTAATGAGCAGCGCAAGGAAGAGATTTACGAATATAGGACCAGCGTATATACAAACGTACGCAAATTTACTATGTTTTTTTATAGAATCATAGGAAAACCAACTATATAGATGGTAATATTTGCGCACATCAAAAATGCCTATCCTCAAAACTCGGGGACCTGTTCCAATCGTCAAGCGTGGATTCTTCACTCCAAATATTCCACTCACAATTAAATACCCTGCTTCTCTAAGAAAAACAACAATAGGTAAGATAATAAATGCAGAAATCACAACACCGATTAGATCCGAAAGTCCAAACATGATGAAAAGATCCTTTCTGCAGGATAATCGATTTAGTTTTATCTATTTATTACCCGCTAATAGGAAAATAAACCTTGTCCACGGGTGAACCCTCCCCCACCAAATCAAAGATTTGGTGGGAGCTTTCCTTGACTTAAATACAGCTTACGTCACGCATGTTTAGTTGCCATTGGCACTAAGCGCCTGATGTAAGTTAATGAATGAAGCCAAAGTAAGCCGAGTTCTAGCTGACAGTTCAGGAACCTTTGCCTCAACTGCCAAGGGGATGTCTAAAAAGTCCCTAAAATAAATCAGGTGGAGAGAAACGATTTGTTTTTCTCCACCTGATTTTGTGTTTTTATGGTTTTTCCCTGAAAATAGTAGGCGAGTGCCTGCCACTTTCAGGAGA